>QHTB01000139.1:0-1907 GCA_003220615.1 Candidatus Rokuibacteriota bacterium | reverse complement strand
GTGTACTATTTCAGTGGTACACTCAGCTGCTGGACGACCCAGCCGTGCTCACACCACCTGGACGAGGGAGGCACCCACGATGGCTCAAGCAACCACGATGGCTCACGCAATGAAGACGACGCTGCGCCCGCTCCATGACCGCGTGCTCGTCAAGCGCCTCGACGAGCAGGATGAGAAGCACGGCAGCCTCATCATCCCCGACACCGCCAAGGAAAAGCCGCAAGAGGGCACGATCATCGCCGTGGGCACCGGCAAGGTGACCGACGATGGCAAGAAGCTCCCGCTCGCGGTGAAGGAAGGCGACCGAATCCTCTTCGGCAAGTATTCCGGCAACGAGGTCAGGCTGGGCGGCGAAGAGTACCTCATCATGAAGGAGGAAGACGTCCTCGGGATCCTCGGCGGATGAGCCGCTCATTCACGCGTTCGCAACCACTCGTGCATCCTCGGGAGGGAGAATTCCATGCCTAAGCAGCTCCTGTTCGACCAGGAAGCCCGCGCGGCGCTCTTGCGCGGGGTCAACATCATGTCGCACGCCGTCAAGGTCACGCTGGGGCCGAAGGGGCGGAACGTCGTCATCGCCAAGAAGTTCGGCAGCCCCACCATCACCAAGGACGGCGTGACCGTCGCGAAGGAAATCGCGCTGAAAGACCCCAACCAGGATCTGGGGGCCCAGATGATCAAGGAGGTCGCCGCCAAGACCTCGGACGTGGCGGGTGATGGAACGACCACCGCGACCGTGCTCGCCCAGGCGATCTTCCGCGAGGGGCTCAAGAACGTGACCGCGGGCGCGAACCCGATGGGCCTGAAGCGGGGGATCGAGCAGGCGGTGGACACGGTGGTCGAAGAGCTCAAGCACATGTCCAAGGCCACCAAGGACAAGAAGGAGATCGCCCAGGTCGCCACGATCGCCGCCAACAACGACAGGACGATCGGCGACTTGATCGCTGAGGCCATGGAGAAGGTCGGCAAGGACGGCGTGATCACGGTCGAAGAGGCCAAGGCGATGGAGACGACCCTCGAGGTGGTCGAGGGCATGCAGTTCGACCGGGGCTACCTGTCACCCTACTTCGTGACGGATCCGGAGCGGATGGAAGTCGTGCTCGAGGACGCCCGGGTCCTGATCCACGAGAAGAAGCTGAGCGTGATGAAGGACATGCTGCCGCTCCTGGAACAGGTCGTCCAGGCCGGCCGGCCGCTTTTGATCATCGCCGAGGACTTGGAAGGCGAGGCGCTGGCGACCCTGGTCGTCAACAAGCTCCGCGGGACGCTCGCCGTCTGCGCCGTCAAGGCGCCGGGCTTCGGTGATCGCCGCAAGGCCATGCTCGAGGACATCGCGACCGTGACCGGAGGCAAGGCGATCACGGAAGACCTCGGGATCAAGCTCGAGAACCTCAAACTCGACGACCTCGGTCGCGCCAAGAAGGTGGTCGTGGACAAGGACGACACCACGATTATCGAGGGCGCTGGCAGCTCCAAGGCGATCGAGGCCCGCATCAAGCAGATCCGGGCGCAGATCGAGGAGACGACCTCGGACTACGACCGGGAGAAGCTCCAGGAGCGGCTCGCCAAGCTCGCGGGCGGCGTCGCCATGATCAAGGTCGGGGCGGCCACCGAGACCGAGATGAAGGAGAAGAAGGCGCGAGTCGAAGATGCGCTCAACGCCACGCGGGCGGCCGTGGAGGAAGGCATCGTGCCGGGGGGCGGCGTCGCGCTGCTTCGCGCGTCGGAGGCCCTGGGCAGCCTCAAGCTCTCGGGCGACGAGGCCACCGGTGTCAGCATCGTACGGCGCGCGCTCGAGGAGCCGATCCGCCAGATCGTGGAGAACGCCGGGCTCGAGGGCTCCGTGGTCGTGGAAAAAGTGAAGGCGGGCATTCCCATCACGCGCGGCTTCGACGCCGAGACCAACG
>QHTB01000054.1 GCA_003220615.1 Candidatus Rokuibacteriota bacterium | reverse complement strand
CCCGCAGCCCTTCGGGAGCCAGCTCCAGTACATGTGGCTCGCGATCCCCCTGCTACTGCTTTCCATGCTGTTCGTCGCGCGACTGGAGCGGACTCGGACGGGGCGTGCGCTGATCGCGCTGCGTGAGGACGAGCTGGCCGCCGCCGCGATGGGCGTGGATCCGACCTATCACAAGGTCCTCGCCTTCACGGCCAGCGCCGTGCTCGCCGGCGCCGTCGGCGCCATCAGCGCGCACTTCATCAACACCTGGAACTCGCGGCAGGGGACCTTCGACACCAGCGTGAACCTCATGGCCTTCGTGCTCGTGGGCGGCTCCCGGACGTTCGTCGGCCCGGTCGTGGGCGGCCTGGTGCTCACCGCGCTGCCCGAGGCGCTGCGCGGCGTCGCCGACGTCGGTGGGCTGCCGCCCTGGTTCGCCCAGTTCCTGCGTGACGGCCGGCTCATCATCTTCGGCGTGCTGATCGCGCTCGGCACCGTCTTCTTCCCGCACGGGCTGATCACGCCGGGGCTCCTCGGGCGTCTGGGCCTCGGCCGTCGCACAGGCAAGGCGTGAGCGCGCCATCGGACAACGGGTCGGCGCGGGCAACCGACATGCTGTCGGTGGAGGCGCTCACCTGCAGCTTCGGCGGGGTCATGGCGGTGAGCCGCGTGTCGTTCTCCGTGCAGCGCGGCGAGCTCTTCGGCCTGATCGGGCCCAACGGCGCCGGCAAGACGACGCTGTTCAACCTCATCACGGGCCTCAGCGCGCCCACCGCCGGCCGGCTCCGGTATCAGGGCCGTGACATCACGGGCCTGCGGCCCCACCGCATCGCCGGCCTCGGCATCGCGCGCACGTTTCAGAACGTGCGTCTGTTCGGCGAGCTCTCGGCGCTCCAGAACGTGATGATCGCGCGTCACGTGCGGACGACGAGCGGCCTCGTGGGCGGCGTGATCGGGCTGCCCTCGGCACGCGCCGAGGAGCGCGAGACGCGGCGCCGGGCCCTGGCGCTGCTCGAGCTGGTCGGCCTCGCCGACCGTCCCGACGAGCGGGCCCGCAACTTCGCCTACGGCGACCAGCGCCGGCTCGAGATCGCGCGCGCCCTGGCGCTGGAGCCCGAGCTGCTCCTGCTCGACGAGCCCGCCGCCGGCATGAATAGCGGGGAGAAGCGGAGCCTGGGCGGGCTCATTCGTGGCATTCGCACGCGCCTCGGCCTCACCATCCTCTTGATCGAGCACCACGTGCCGCTCGTCATGGACCTCTGCGATCGCATCGCGGTGCTGAACTTCGGCGAGCTCATCGCGCTGGGCGCGCCCGCGAACGTCCAGCGTGACGCCGCGGTGATCGAAGCCTATCTGGGCGACGAAGTATGACGTCCGCCGGCCCGTCGGCGCCGTTGCTGGCGCTCGAGGACCTGTCGATCCACTACGGCCGCGTCCAGGCCCTCGAGCACGTGAGCCTCGAGGTCCGCGCCGGCGAGGTCGTCACGCTCATCGGCGCCAACGGCGCCGGCAAGAGCACCACGCTGCGCTCGATCTCACGCATCGTCCCGATCTACCGGGGGCGCATCGCCTTCGACGGCCGCGACATCAGCGGCGTGCGGCCGAGCGATGCCGTCCGCCTGGGCATCGCGCAAGTCCCCGAGGGCCGCCGCATGCTGGCGCGCCAGACCGTCCTCGACAACCTGGTGCTCGGGGCGTACACGCGCTCCGACGGCGCGGAGATCCAGGCCGACGTGGAGCGGCAGTTCGCCCGTTTCCCGCGTCTGGCCGAGCGCCGCCGGCAGCTCGCCGGCACGCTCTCCGGCGGCGAGCAGCAGATGCTCGCGATCGCCCGCGCGCTGATGAGTCGTCCCCGGCTGCTCCTGCTGGACGAGCCCTCGCTGGGGCTGGCGCCGCTGATCGTCCGTGGGATCTTCGACATCATTCGCGAGCTGCACCAGGCCGGCGTGACCATCCTGCTCGTCGAGCAGAATGCGAGCCTGGCGCTTCAGATCGCCGACCGCGCGTACGTGCTGGAAGCCGGGCGGCTCACGATCTCGGGGCGCGCGGCGGAGCTCCTGACCGACGAGCGCGTGCGCCGAGCGTACCTCGGATAGTCGGTCAGCTCGCTCGCGCCAGCTCGACCTCGACCTCCTCGACCGGCTGCCGAGCGCGCACGGCCAAGCTCGGTGGCCCATCGAAGGCCAGGGTGCCGAGTGACAGAATCAGCACCCGATCGGCGTAGAGCGGAGCGAGCCGCCAGTCGACAGCGCTGACCAGGACCGGGAGTCGCTCGCTGCGAGCGAGCGCGCACAGGACACCGAGCACATCACCGGCCTCGGACAGCGAGCGGCCCTCGTCGACGTCCCGGCAGATGAGATGGTCCGGGCGCGGGAGCAGGGCACGCGCGATCGCGAGGCGACGGCGGCGCCACGCGTCGAGCGTGGCGACCGCATCGAGCGCGCACGGACCGAGACCGACGCGCTCGAGCGTCGCCAGCGCGACGTCACGCTCGATGACCGATCGGCCGCGCGTGAACAACCGGCGCAGGCCCCAGTGATCCCGTGGCAGGACGGCTGAGAGCACCGAGGTCCGAGCGGCTGGTGGGCTGTCGAGGCGGACGATTCCCACGCGGCGGGCGATCACTTTCCTCGTCTCGCGCATGACCGCGGCGCCGGTGATCCAGGCCCGCCCCTCGGTGGCAATGGAGGCCGCTGCGGCCACGTCGAGCAACCCGAGCCGTGCAGCCCGGTCGGACGACATGACGAAGGTCACCTCGCCCGTCTCGAAGCCGGCCGTGACCCGGCGGAACAGCCACGCTCCGGTTTCCGTGTGAGCTCCGACGCCGAACAGCTCGATCACCGGCCACCTCCACGTCGCGGGATTTCGCGGCGGAGCATGCGGCGTGAGCGTTACGGCTTCATGACGGATGCATGAAGTTTCGGCATGATCCCCCGAGACCCGGTGCGCTCAGGACCCGGCGAGCTCAGGGCCCGGTAAGCTCACGGCCCGGTGCGCCCCCGCCAATCATAGGCGAAGATGCTCACGCGGTACTTCGGCGACTTCTCGACCGCCAGCACGAACTGCGTGCGATTGAGTGGCGCGACGTTGTCGCCGAGCCAGACGACCTGCTGGGTCTTCACGGTGCCGCTGTCGTCGAGGGCTTCGACGAGGAGTTGAACGCGGTCCGCGGTGGCGCCGTACCGGTTGGTGACGGTGCCCGTCAGTGCGGGCCGGCCGTTTCGCTCTCCCGGCTGCCAGTCGATCGCGAAGTACTGATCGCCGGTTGCGACGAGGGGGCGAAGCCCGGAGCCCATGAAGGTGGCCGGGGTCATTTCCGACAGCGCGCAACCGGCGACGCCACCGAGGAAACACGCCGTCACGAGCCTCGCGATCATGTTCATGGGTCTCTCCTCCGGGGTGCCGTCACTTCTCGTCGAGCAGGAAGATATCGAGCTCCTTGTCCTTGCCGCGCAGCCGGCTGACGAGATAGCGGAGCAGGTTGGCGTAGACGATCCGGCCGAGGCGATCGTGCCGCTCGACGAGCCGGCGGAACTCCGCCTTGGACAGGAAGCAGAGCTTCGCGGGGCGTCAGAGCTTCCGCCGACGCCGAGCTCGGTTGATCGTCGATCACGCCGTACTCGCCGAGACAGCGTCCCGGGCCCAGGCGGTTGAGGCGGATGCGACTGGGCCGATGGGCGCCGCTGCCCGCTCGCTCCGGCAGGAAGACCTCGACCTCGCCCTCGAGGACCACGTAGAGGCCGTCGGTCGGGCTGCCCTGAAGACCACCGAGCCGGCCAGGATCGCGCGATAGCTATCGAGATTTGGCATGGGCCTCGATTCCTCTCACGTGGTGGCCCGACGAAAGCGGGGCAGGCTGACCTCGGGCGTCACGTCGTCGAAGACGACCTCGACGCGCATGCCGATTGTAATCTCGGCGTTCGGAACGTTCACGAGGTTCGCCGTGAGCCGCGGACCCTCGTCGAGCTGCACCTGCACGACGTTGTAGGGGAGGTCGGCGGCAAACGAGGGAAAGTAGCGGTGGTGGAAGACGACGAAGGTGGACACGGTGCCGCGCCCGCTGACGGCCACCCACTCCACGCGCTCCGACAGGCACTCCGGACAGACGGGCGCCGGCGGATACCGGAAGCGACGGCATTCCGCGCAGCGCTGGAGCGCCAGCTCGTGGCGTCGCGTCGCGTCCCAGAAGGGACGGTTGTCGGGGGTGATCCGCGGCAGCGGTTTGCCGTAGGCCGTCATCAGTCGTCGGCGATCATGAATGAAAGATCGTGGAGTCGCCCCACGCCGTGGCCCACTGCATGACGCGCGCGCCGCGCACCTGGCGCTCGCCGCACTCGCCGCGGAGCTGGCGGACAATCTCGGCGATCGAGTTCCAGCCCGACACGTGGGCCTCCGAGAGCAGGCCGCCCGACGTGTTCATGGGCAGCTCGCCGTGAAGCTCGATCCGGCCCTTCTGCGTCCACGCGGCCGCCTCGCCGAGGCCGCAGAAGCCGAAGCGCTCGAGCACGAACCACACGAGCGGCGAGAACGCGTCGTAGGTGTAGAGCGCGTCGACGTCCTTCTGCGTCACGCCGGCCATGCGATAGACGGAGAGCTGCTCCTCCGTCGGCGTGTAGCGGAACTCACGCTGCTGGCCGATGCCGAGCCCGGGCGTGGCGAAGAGGAACTCGTCGGGGCCGGCGCGCATTCCCTGCATGCCGGCGATGAACACCGGCGTCCGGGCGCCGTCGCGCGCCCGCTCGGCGCTGGTGACGAGCACCACGGCGGCTCCGTCGGAGACCAGGCAGCAGTCGAAGAGGTGCAGCGGCTCGACGACGAACCGGGATGCCTGGTGGTCCTCGAGCGTCAGCGGCGATCGCATGATGGCGGCAGGATTGAGCGCGGCGTGCTTGCGAAACGCAATCGGGACGGCGCCGAGCTCGGCGCTCGTCGCGCCGTAGAGCGCGAAGTAGCGCTGGGCCGAGAGCGCCGCTCCCGCCGCGGGCGCGGTCAGCCCGTACACGGGGTTCTCTTCGTGGGTGCCGCCTTCCTCGCGCGTGCCCTCGAAGTCGCCCGGCCCGCCCAGCAGGCCGCGCTCCTGGATGAAGCTGACGCCGCACACACAGGCCACGCAGCGCGCCAGCCCCGTCGCCACGGCCATGGCCGCGTGCTGCAGCGTGGGCCCGACGAAGCGTCCGTGCGTCCAGCTCTGGTCGGCGAACCGGATGCGCAAGCCGAGCGCCTCGGCAAAGCGATCGTAGTCGACTCCGAGCGGCCAGCCGATGTTGATGACGAGACCATCCACCTCGTCGCGGCCGACGCCGCCGTCGGCGAGCGCGCTCTTGAACGCCTGCGCAGCGAGCCGCATGGGCGTGTCGGTCGGCGCCTTCGAGAAGCGGCTGGTGCCGACGCCGACGATGGCGGTGCGGTCGCGGATCGTCATCACGTGAGCAAGTCGCGGAGCTTCACCTTCTGCACCTTGCCGGTGGCGGTGACGGGCAGCTCCGCGCGCTTGGCGAAGCGAAAGACGTGCGGCACCTTGAAGGCGGCCAGCCGCTCGCGACAGAAGACGCGCAGCGCCTCGGCCGAGACGTCGCCGCCCTCCTTGAGCACTACGACGGCGGCCAGGACCTCCTCGCGGCGCGGGTCGGGCAGGCCGATCACGTAGACCTGCTCGACGACCGGATGGCTGGCCAGCACCTCTTCCACCTCGAGGGGCGCGACGTTGATGCCGCCCGTCTTGACCATCTCCTTGAGGCGGCCGCGAAAGCGGAGCCGGCCGTCATCATCGAACGTCCCGAAGTCTCCGCTCCGGAAGAAGCCGTCGGCGTCGAAGGCCTCGGCGTTCTTCTGGGGATCCTTGTAGTACCCGGGCGTCATGTAGCCCCGGATGACGATCTCGCCGACCTCGCCGGGCGGAAGCTCACGGCGCGTCTCGGGATCGACGACGCGCACGTCCATCCCCGGGAGCGGACGGCCCACGGTGTGAAGCCGGACGTCGACCGTATCGTGGGCATCGGTGACCGCGCAGTTGCCGTAACACTCGGTGAGGCCGTACACGTTGCAGATCTCGCGAGCGCCGACCTCCATCACCATCCTCATGGCCTGCGGCGAGCCGATGGCCGCGCCCGTGCGGAGCGAGCGAAGATCGGAATGCGCGCGGTCGGGATGCTCCCACAACGCGAGCGCGATGTTCGGCGTGCCGTAGTAGACGCTGCAGCGCTCGCGCTCGATCAGGGCCAGTGCCTCGCCGGCCTCGAACTGTTCCTGGAGCACCACCGCGCCGCCGTGGGTCATGACGGCCAGCAGCGCGTTCTCGCAGCCGAAGCCCCAGAAGAGCGAGATGCCCATCCACATGCGGTCGTCGGCGGTCAGGCGCTGGCGCTCGCCGATGTTCCACATGTTCTCGATGAGGCCGCGGTGCTGGAGCTGGACGCCCTTGGGCGTGGACGTGGTCCCCGACGTGTAGAGGATGTACGCGATGTCCTCCGGCGTGAGCGCGCGCTGCTCACCGTCGATCTCGGCGTCGGTCACGTCACGGCCGAGGTCGGCGAGGTCCTCGAAGCGCGTGAGCCCGGGCCGGCGCTCGCCGCCCAGCGCCACCACGCGGCGGAGCCGGGGCAGCCGCGCCGAGCCCGGCGCCATCTCGGCGAGCGTGGCCAGGTAGTCCTGGCCGAGGAAGCGATCGACCGTGACGAGCGTGCTGGCATCGCAGTGATTCAGCACGTACTCGAGCTCGCGGGGCCTCGACCACGTGCTGATGGGCACGAGGGTGGCGCCGAGCAGCGTCACCGCGAAATCGACGACCAGCCACTCGGCGCGATTCGGCATGAGGAGGGCAACCTTGTCACCTCGGTGGACGCCGAGACGATGGAGCCCGCGGGCGAGGTCGCGCGCCCGGGTCCGCCACTGCCCGTAGGTCAGTCGACCGCTCGTGCCCACCACGGCCTCGCGCCCGGGATGACGCGCCGCCATCTCGTCCAGCAGGTCGGGCAGGGTCCGGCTCCGCGGCATCTCCATGGCGCGGCGATTATATAATCGCGTCCCGTGAACACCGGCCTCGAGACCTATCGCGGCGTCGTCTACCAGTGGGAGGTCGATCACAACGACCATCTGACGGTCGCCTACTACTTCGCGCGTCTCGGCGACGCGACGCTCGCGCTCCTCGACTCGCTGGGCCTGCCCTCGGAGTGGGACGCGCGGACGTGGATCACGGCGGACTGCTACGTGAGGTACACGCGCGAGCTGAGGGCGGGCGACATCATGCACGTGGTCAGCGCGCCGATCGCCGTCGAGGCCGATGGCTTCGTGGCCGGCCACAAGGTGATCGACACCGGGACCGGCGCAGTCACGACGACCGTCGAGCAGACGCTGCGGATCGTTCGCCCCGATGGCTCGCCGGCGTCGCTGTCGGCCGCCGACCGCGAGCGCATCGGGACGCGCCGCGTCGCGTGGGACGGCCCGGAGCGCGAGCGGCGGGCGCGGCCGAAGGGCGTCGAAGGTTTGCGCGACAGCTCGCGCGACACCATCCGGCCGTGGGAAGCCGGCGGCTCGGGACCGTCAGCCCTGGCGGCCTACATCCACCGCTTCTCCGCGTCGAACTCGCACGTGCTCGCCGGGTTCGGGATGACGCCGTCCTACATGCGCGAGCAACGTCGCGGGTTCTCGACGTTCGAGTTCCAGTTCGGCGCCGCGAGCGCCCTCCGGCCCGCCGCGCAGGTCGTCATCCGCTCCGGCCTGCTCCACGTCGGCACGTCGTCGCTGCGGCTCTTCCACGTCATGTCCGATGCGCGCACGGGCGCCGAAGTGGCCACGCTCCATCAGGCCGGCGTGCACTTCGACCACGACGCCCGCCGCCCGGCCCCACTCCCCCCCGACCTGGCCGACCGGGCCCGCGCACTGCTCGTCCGAAATCCTTCCTGATTGCCGCTCACGCCCGCTACGCTCGTTCTATGAAGCGAGCGTTGCTGGCGATCACGATCCTCCTCATTGCCGCCGCGGCCGGCGTCTACGTCCTTGTCGTCCGGCCGCTCATCGCTCCCGCCGAGGCGACACCGGCCGTCGAGGCCGCGCTGGCCACGCCCGACGTCGTCCTGCTGGCTGGCGTCAACGTGAAGCAAGCCGCGTTCATCGAGCGCTGGATGCTCGGCGTCCCGGTCACACCCGTCGCCCACGACGAGCCGGCCCGCTCGCCCCTCGATCGGACGCTGCTCGAGCACCTCCGGGCCGCCCAGATCGACGTGCGGCGCGACCTCGATTACACGCTGTACGCGCTGTACCGCACGACCACGACCGATCTCCGCCACGCCGTGGTGCTGGTCGGCCGCTTCGACCCGGATGCGATCAACGGCTATCTCGCTCGGGATTTGCACGGCGCGGCGCGCGACGTGGGTGGCCGTCCGTCCCACGAGCTCACGATGATCTCTCCGCTCGACTGCAAGCCGGCCGGCACGTGGATGGTCACGGTCGATCGGAGCTTCATTCTCATCGCCGATCCCGCCTCCCACGCCGTCGTGCTGCCTCGCCTGACGGCCGCGCCGAGCGACGCGCCGGACCAGCTCGGGTGGTGGCGCGGGCTCGCCCGCACAGACTTAGTGGCCATCGGGTTGTGGGACGTCAAGGACGCCGACCAGGCGGTTCCCCATCCCTTCCAGAAGGGCATGGCGAAGGGCCTGTCCACGGAGGCCAACGTCTTCGCGCACCTGTATTTCGGGCTCGGCGTCCGCACGGTGCCGCCGGACGGCCGCCTGCGGCTGGTCCTCGACGCCGCCGACGCGCAGCTCGCCGCGCAGAAGATCGCCGGCTGGCAGAAAGGCCTCGGCGAATCGAAGGCGCGGTGGGCGCAGACGGTCCCGTCGGTGGCCGCGCTCTACGACAGCCTCGCGCTCCACGCGCAGGGGCCACGCAGCACCGTCGAGTTCACGGTCGATCGCAAGCTCGCCAGGAATCTCCAAAGCGTCGTCAACGAGCTGCTCTCCGCCATCTTCTCGGGGTTCGGCGGCGCGCGCAGATCGAGAGACGTGGAGCAGCGGGCCGAGCGCATCGACACCAGCCCGCTCGCGTTCCAGCCAACCGCGTCAGCGGCCGCCCTCCGCGCCTTCGATCCCAACGCGCCGTTTGCCGAGGACGTCGAGCAGATCCAGGGGCCATTCGGGCTCCGCGTCGGCGAGCTCCGCCTCGGATCGAGCGCCGACATCGGGCTCGAGCTGGTCGTCGAGAGCATCACCGGCGCCATCCCGAACGTCACCGACGATTCGCGGCGGGCTCGCCTGTTCGTCGACAGCGTGAAGTCGAAGGCGGGCCAGGAGCTGCTGAGATCCGAGCCCTGTGGGCGCGAGCGCAACGGTGAGCCGAGTCAGTTCAAAGCGTTCATGGCTCCGTGGCTGAAGGCGAGCAAGGTCGTGCGGCTGGTCGCCGGCGTCGGTGCTCGCGAGCTCCAGAGCGTCGCCGGCCACGTCGAGCTGAAGCTCCCGACGCGGACCGAAACCGTCCTCATCACCCACCCCCAGCCCGGAATGAAGGCCGAGCGGAACGGCGCCACCTTCGTCGTCACCAGCGTGACCGGCGGCACGGTCGGCTACCAGATCGTCGGCGCGCGCGACCGGATCCTCCACTTCCGCGCGCTCAACGCCACCGGGCAGCCGCTGGCGTCCGGGGGAAGCTTCTCGGTCGATTTCCTGCTCGGCGACGGCGCGGCCGGGCAGAAGGAGTACGCCGGCGTCGTCGATCGCGTGGAGGTGGTCTTCGTCGCCGAGGAGCAGACCGTACGCTCACCGTTCACGCTGAGCGATTTCTCCCTCGCCGGCAAGCCGCGCATGGTCATGCAGGACAAGACGCCACCGTTCCAGCCGTACGGCTATCAGGCGCTGCGGCGCGACCGCCCGCGACTTGGGAGCCCTGGCAAGCCCGAGGTCCTCGCCGTCATCCCGCTCGATCCCTTCGAGCTGTCGCTCGACAAGGTAGCCGACCACTTCGGCACGCAGCTCGAGTTCACGTTCCGGAGCCCCGTCGTCACCAACTTCGAGCGAGCGTTCACGGTGGGCCATCTTCGGCTGACCCGCGTCGAGCTGGCTGACGGTACGGTGCTCTCCCCCGCACCGCCGGACGCGCCGATCCAACACATGTCCGTGAGGCCGGTGTGGGACACGCCGATCCGCTTCGGAGGGTCGCCGAAGGACGGCGTGCTGACGACCTCGCTCCGCCTCTTCCTCGACACCAAGGTGAAGCCGCAGGACATCAAGGCGCTGCGCGGGGTGGTGACCGTCCAGTTCCCGCGGACGTTACAGGCGTTACGTCTCGAGGATCTCAACCCCGGCCAGCGCGCCGAGCTCCGTGACGTCGCGGTCACCGTCACGGCCCGCAGCCGTGGCGGCGTCACGCTTCAGGCCGACAAGGAAGGCAATCGCGTGATCTACACCCAGCTCGCCGGCGCCGACGGGCAGGCGGTGTGGTTCTCCGGCCCGAACATCACCATCCTGCCCGACGGCGCGTGGCGCTTCGAGCTGTCACCCTCGGGCACGCCCGTGGCCGCTCAGCTCATCGTCGCCGACGAGCTCGATCGCAAGGACTATTCGTTCACGCTCATCCCACGCTAGTCAGGAAGGCGCTCAGCGCGCGATTGAACTTCTCCGGCTGCTCCAGGTTCGACAGGTGCGCCGCGGCCGGGATGATCTCGAGCTGCGCGCCCTTGATGTTCTCGGCGATCACGCGCGAGGCGGCGACCGGGGTGCCGGGATCGTCCTCCCCGACGATGACGACGGTCGGCAGCTTGATCGCGCTGAGCCGGTCCGTGAGGTTCAGCGCCGAGATGGCCTGGCAGCAGCCGACGTAGCCGGCAACCGGCGTCGTCCGGATCATCGTCGCCACCGTCTCGACCACGTCCTTCTTCTTCTCGCGGAACGGCGCGGTGAACCAGCGGGCGAGCGTCGGCTCGACGAGCGGCTCCATGCCCTTCGCCTCGGCCGTGCGAATGCGATCGTCCCACTGCGGCTTGGCCTCGGCCGGGATGCGGCTCGAGGTGTCGCACAGCGAGAGGCTCTTGAGGACCTGGGGCGCCTTGAGCGCGAGGGCCTGACCGATCATGCCGCCCATCGACAGCCCCACCCAGTGCGTCTTCTGGATGCCCAGCTCGCGGAGCAGGGCCAGCGCGTCGTCGGCCAGCTGGTCGAGGCTATACGCGCCGCGCGGCGCCTCGGTCTTGCCGTGACCGCGCGTCTCGTAGCGCAGCACACGGAAGCGGCCGGTGAGCGCCGGCACCGTGGGGTCCCACATGCCGAAGTCGGTGGCCAGCGAGTGGCTCATCGTCACGACCGGCGCGTTGGCCGGGCCGTCGAAGGTGTAGTTCATCGAGATACCGTTGGCTGAAATCTTCATCGAGTCCTCCTGAAGCGGGATCTAGCGCTGGGCCAGACGGTCCGTCTCGACGTCGACCACCGCGGGGGCCGGCGGCGACGTCGGCCGGGACGTCCGGGTCAGCTCGTACACCTCCATGATGACGTCGGAGGCGAAGCGGGTCTGCGCCACGGTCGACGAGGCGAAGCCGCACTCGCCGGCCAGGTGATGGAAATACTCGAGATTGCCAGCGTTCGAGAAGACGATCCTCATCCGTCCATCGGGCTTGAGATGGCGGCCGACGCCCGCGAAGAAGTTCCGCAGCGTCGCGTGGGCCGAGTCGCGCATCATCGCCTGCACGGTGGACTCCGGGTTCATCGGCCGGAACGGCGGGTTGGCCACCACGAGGTCGAACTGCTCGTCGGGCTGCAGGGCGGCCAGGGCATCGCCCTGGCGCACGTCGATGCGATCGCCGAGGCCGAGCCGGTGGGCGTTGTACTTGGCGCACAGCACCGGCATCGTGAACTTGTCGATGGCCACGGCGCGAGCGGCGCCGGCCAGCACGGCGAAGATCGCGTCGGCCCCCGAGCCGGTGAACGGGTCGAGCACCGTGTCACCGGGGCGGACGCCGAGGTTGTCGAGCAAAATCAGGGACGCCTTCGCGTAGTTCGGGTTGAACGTCTCCGGGAACATCACGTAGTCGAGCCCGCGCACCTTGACCAGGTAGGGCACCGGATGCTGCTCGATGGAGTGCGCGATCGTCCCCTGCCACTCGTCGATCTGCAACTTCAGTGCGTCGTCCATTGGCTCAATCCTTCACCGTCGTTTCAATCCTTCACCGTCACGAATGCCGCCGGCACGTGGAACTCCAGAAAACTGACCCCGTCGCCTTCGGCGACACGCAAGCCGTGCCGGTCGCCCGTCGGGAAGTACGTCGCCTGCCCGCGCTCGACGATGACGTCCTTGCCGCCGACGGTGAAGCGCGTCTTCCCCGAGAGGAAGACGAACATGCTCTCGGCGTTCGGGTGCATGTGGAGCGAGGTGACCGTGTCCTTGACGTAGACGACGATCATCGCGTGCGCGCGCTCGGACGCGGCCGCGCCCTTGCCGACGAAATAGATGCGCTGCTTCTTCTCGGCGGGCACAGCGTGCACGGGCGTGGTGGCGCGCGCGGCGGCGACGATGCCGCCCGAGAACCCCGGCCGCTTCGGGGAATTCGCGGGCGGCGCCAGCACGCTGATCAGGGTGGTCTCGCCGGCGTTCGGGTTCGTGATCGTGAGCGTCGTGCCCTCTTCGATCACGGCGA
Source organism: Candidatus Rokuibacteriota bacterium (assembly GCA_003220615.1). Taxonomy (GTDB): domain Bacteria; phylum Methylomirabilota; class Methylomirabilia; order Rokubacteriales; family CSP1-6; genus 40CM-68-15. Next base: position 13,894 of record QHTB01000054.1, on the reverse strand, counting down.
ACGTTTCCTCGGCCAGCGCCAGCGATCGGCCACGGCCGCTGACCGTGGCGCCTCCGGTCAGCGTGAACAGGTAGCGGTCCGAGCCTTCAGGAACGTCCTCGGTGAGCGCCGCGCCACGCGCGACGCGGATCACCTCGGCCGACATCTCCTTCATGTCGCCGCCGGTGATCGGCGCGCGCTTCACGCCGGTCGCGGCTTCCCGGTACGGAAGACCCGCAAAGGTGATGACCCGTCCCATGGCGGGGCAGACTATACACCGGACGCCAGCGCTCCGCTCCGGTAGTCCTCGACCGCCTGAACGATTTCCTCCCGCGTGTTCATGACGAACGGGCCGTAGCGCGCGATGGGCTCGCGCAGCGGCCGCGCGGCGAGGAGGAGAAAGCGCCCCGCGGCTCCGCCGGTGACGGCGGTCAAGCGATCGCCATCACCCAGCACCGCGAGCCGACCGGCGGCGATCTCCTGCGCCTTCGTGTCGGCCCCGAGCGCCACCTGTCCCTCGTAGACGTACGCGCAGGCGGCGTGGCCCGGGGTGAGCTCGAGCGTCGCGCGCGAGCGCGGCTCCATCCTCACGTCGAGATAGAGCGGCTGGGTGACGATCCCCTCCACCGGGCCGCGCACGCCCGCGGCCTCGCCGGCGATCACTCGAGCGCGAACGCCCGGAGCCAGCTCCACCTCGGGGATCTTTTCGGGCGGAATGTCCTGGTAGCGCGGCGCCGTCATCTTGCTGCGCGCGGGCAGGTTCACCCAGAGCTGGAAGCCCCACATGAGGCCGTCCTTCTGCAACGGCATCTCCGAGTGCACGATGCCGCGCCCGGCCGTCATCCACTGCACGCTGCCGGCGACGAGCTCGCCCTCGTTCCCCACGTGATCGCGGTGACGCATGGCGCCGGCCAGCATGTAGGTGACGGTCTCGAACCCGCGGTGCGGGTGATCCGGAAAGCCGGCGAGGTAGTCGCCCGGCCGATCCGACTTGAACTCGTCGAGCAGCAGGAACGGGTCGAGGTGATCGAGCTGCGGCGTGCCGAGCACGCGCGTGAGCTGGACGCCGGCGCCGTCAGACGTCGGCTGCCCGGTGATGACCTTCGTGACGTGGCGATCCGTCGTCATGGCTGGCCTCCTGGTGGCCAGCATACGCCTGGCCACCAAACCCTTGCCCGAAGCGATAGACTAAGGCCGCATATCTGTCCCGGCGACATGGGCACCTATCGATTACACGCGGCGGCCGACCGTCTCCTCGACGCGCTGTTGGACGCGCGTGCGGTCGAGCTCGAGTTGCTGGACGGGCTCAGCGACACCCAGATGCTCGGCGAGCGCGCCCACTTCCTCGAGCCGCCGATCTGGGAGATGGGCCACGTCGGCTGGTTCCAGGAGCTCTGGCTGTCCCGTCACCTCGACGGCGAGGCAACGCTCCTGCCGGGCTCGGATGGCATCTACGACTCGTTCAACGTGTCGTACCGGCAGCGATGGGACCATCGTTATCCGTCGCGGAAGCAGACGCTCCAGTACATCAGCGCGGTGCTTCGCCGCAGCGTCGATCGGCTGGAATCGCGCGCGCCGACCGCGAAGGACGCCTACTTCTACACGCTCGCCGCCCAGCACGAGGACATGCACGTCGAGAACCTGATTCTCATTCTCCAGTCGCTCGGCTACGCGCGCCCGCGCCTCGGCCGCTTCGAGCCGGGGGCGGCATCGCCACCGGTGGATCCGGACTATCAGCCGCGTGACGTCGCGGTGCCGGGCGGGACGTTCCTGCTCGGGGCCTCGCCGGACGAGCCCTTCGTCTTCGACAACGAGAAGTGGGCGCATCCGGTCGTGATCGCGCCGTTCAGCATCGCCTCGACACCGGTGACGAACGCCGAGTTCCAGGCGTTCGTGGACGACGGCGGCTACCGTCGGCGGGAGCTCTGGGATCGGCGGGGCTGGGACTGGCGGCGCCGCGAGCAGGCCGAGCATCCAGTCTTCTGGGCGCGGGGCGACGATGGCCGCTGGTACGAGCGCAGCTTCGACGCCATGGCAGCGCTTGCGCCATGGCATCCGGTCGTGCACGTCAACTGGTACGAGGCGGACGCGTACTGCCGCTGGGCTGGCCGGCGCTTGCCAACCGAGGCCGAGTGGGAGATCGCAGCGACGGTCGAGCCGGCGACCGGCCGCAAGCGGCGTTTCCCCTGGGGCGACGACGCACCGACGCCCGCCCGCGCGAGCCTGGACTTCTGCGCCGGCGGGACCGTCGACGTGCGCGCGTTGCCCGAGGGCGACAGCCCCGCCGGCTGCCGGCAAATGATCGGCAACGTCTGGGAGTGGGTCGCGGACACCTTTCAGGCCTATCCCGGCTTCGAGTGCGATTCGTACCAGGAGTACTCGCAGCCGTACTTCGGCCAGAAGAAGGTGCTGCGCGGCGGGTGCTGGACGACCCGCACGCGCGTCATCCGCAGCACGTGGCGAAATTTCTACATGCGCCACCGGCGAAACATCTTTGCCGGGTTCCGCACGGTGGCGCTCTGAGGCCAGCGCGATGCCATGTCTCCTCGACGTTCATGCCGACGAAACAGAATCCCTGGCCCGCATGGTTGGCGACATCAACCGCGGCCTCACCGGGCGCCCGCCCACGCTGCCGCCGAAGTACTTCTACGATCAAACGGGCAGCAAGCTCTTCGAGCGGATCACACAGCTCCCCGAGTACTACCTGACGCGCGCCGAAGAAACCATCCTGCGCGACGTGGCCCACGACGTCATGGCCAAGCTCCGGCCGCGCGACATCGTCGAGCTCGGCCCCGGGTCGTGCCGCAAGGTGCGCTGGCTCCTGGACGCGTTCGAGGACGCCGAGGACGTCCGCTACCTCGCCGTCGACGTCGGCCGCGACAGCCTCGTGCAGGCCATGACCGCGCTGGACGACCGATATCCCTGGCTTCACGTCCACGCGGTCGTCGGCGACTTCGAGCGGCATCTGGCCCGCTTGCCGCTGCCCGTCGGCCGTCGGCTGGCGCTCTTCCTCGGCAGCACGATCGGCAACTTCGATTCCCTCCCCAGGCAGGCGCTGCTCGCCCAGATCCGCCGCCTCCTGGGCGCCGACGGCCGGCTGCTGCTGGGTGTGGACCTCGTGAAGGACCACGGCGAGCTGAACGCCGCCTACAATGACGCCGCCGGCATCACCGCCGAGTTCAATCGCAACATCCTGCGCATCGTCAATCGCGCGGTCGACGCCGACTTCGTTCCGGAGAAATGGCGCCACCACGCCTTCTATAACGCCGCGGCCAGCCGGATCGAGATGCACTTGCTCGCCGACGAGCCTCAGCGCGTGATCTTGCGCAAGCTCGGTGTCAAGCTCGACTTCGACCGCGGCGAGGGGATCTGGACCGAGAACTCCTACAAGTTCACGCGCGAGTCGACCGAGGCGATGCTGGCCGAGGCCGGCCTCGCGCTCGAGGAGTGGTACACCGACGCCGGGTGCAGGTTCGGCCTCGTCCTGGCACGGCCGGCCGAGTCGGCATGACGACGCCGGTCCCCCGCACGCTCTACGTCCACGACGATCTCTCCGCCGAATTGAAGGCTCATGGCGCGCACGCGCAACAGCTCGGTGAGGCGCTCTTCGAGCGCCTGCGTGCCGACGAGCGCATCGTCGTCCTGACGCTCGACGAGCAGCTCGACGCGCTGGTCGCGCGCGGCCAGCACGCCCCGTTCGCCGCGGCGGTCGGCATCGGCCGGGCCGGCGCCCGGGTGGCGGCGCAGGTCCACGCCCGGACGGGCTGGTTCCCCGTCATCCACGCGGTGGACCTGTGGCGCGAGGAGGACGACGCCGGCGGCTATGCGCTGGCCGGCTCCGCGACGCTCGCATCGCAGCTCCCCCGCATCGCCGATGCGGACTCGATCGCCGTCGTCGACGACACGATCTTCTCCGGCCTCACCATGCGCGCGGTGCTCGAGGCGCTGCCGCCCCGACGGAACCGCCGCGTCCACGCCTTCTGTCTGCGTGCCGTCGCCGAGAGCCTGCCCGGCGTGGCCGCGCTGGCGCCGGTGTCGGCTGGCGTCGCCGCCGCGGGTCGGATTCTCGAGGACGTGAGCTTCATCAATGCCAGCGGCCTCGTCCGCCGCGGAGCCATCCGCCGCGCCGGCCAGGCGTCGCTGGCGTTCTTCGAGCGCCCCGAGTGGATGGAGGCGTGGTTTCCCGGCTACACCGAGGCCATCGTCAAGCTGTGTCGCGAGCTCCACGAAGCGGTCGAGGCACCACGAGCCGATCGAGCGCCTCGAACGCGACGTGGATCGCCAGCGCCATCAGCGCGGCCGGGATCGCGCCGGCCAGGATCATCCTCACGTCGTTCAGCGCCAGGCCGGTGACGATCAGCGTCCCGTAGCCGCCGCCGCCGATGAACGCGGCGAGCGTCGCCGTGCCGACCGTGAGCACGGCGGCGGTCTTGATCCCCGCCATGATCGTCACCGACGCCAGCGGTAGCTCGATCCAGGCCAATCGCTGCCAGCGGCCGAGCTGCATGACCGCCGCCATGTCGACGAGCTGGCGGTCGAGGCTCGTCACACCGGCGTAGGTGTTGCGGACGATCGGCAGCAGCGCATAGAGGCTGAGCGCCACCAGCGCCGGCAGCTTGCCGATGCCGAAGAGCGGGATCATGAAGGCGAGCAGCGCCAGCGCCGGGATCGTCTGCAGCACGCCGACGCTCATCAGCTCGACCTGGCCGACGACCCGGTGGCGCGCGGCGACGAGGCCGAGCGGCAGTCCGATCGCGACTGCGACTGCCAGGGAAACGGCGACGAGGGCCAGATGCTCGAGCGTCAGCCGGCCGACGTCGCCGATCAGATCGTGCCGGCGCGCGGGCTGCGCGGCGTCGCGGTCGCCCAGAAATGTCGCTGCGGCCTGGGCGAAGGTCCGGTGGTCCAGCTCGACGGCGGCGTTGAGTCGGACCATCGTCAGGCGGTCGATCCGTCCCGCCAGCCGCTCTCGCAGCGCGCTCCACGTGCGCGGCAACCGCTCGGGCAGCGACGCGCGAGCGAGGAGGACGGCCGCGTACTCGGGAAAGAAGTGGCGGTCGTCCTCCAGGACGACGAGGTCGTACCGCTCCAGCTGCCCGTCGGTCGAGAACACGTCGATGACGTCGACGTGGCCACTGGCGACCGCCTGATAGGTCAGCGCGTGCTCCATGCCGGTCACGCGCGTGAGCGGGAGCCCGTAGTGCCGGCGCAATCCCCGCCAGCCATCGTCACGGTCGATGAAGCCCGGGTCGAAGGCCGCCGTGAGCCCGGGGTGTCGTGCGAGGTCGCTGATCGTGCGAAGCCCGAGCCGCGTGGCGGTGGCGCGGGCGACGGCCAGCGCGTACGTGTTGGCGAAGCCCAGCGGGTCGCTGATCGTCAGGCCGAGCGGCCGGAGCCGCGAGCGCAGCGCGTCTATCGTGGTCACCGACGCGTCCTTCAGGATGGCGCGGCTGATGGTCCCCGTGTACTCCGGGTAAACGTCGATCTCGCCGCTCGCCAGCGCGCCGAAGGCGATACCGGTTCCGCCCAGGCCGAAGCGCCGCTCGACCGACGCCTCAGCCACCTCCTCGATCACCCGGGCCATGATCTCGGCAACGACGTAGCTCTCGGTGAACGACTTCGACCCGACGCGGACCGGCGGCGCCGGCGCGGCGGCCCGGCCGAACATGGCGAGCGCGATGCCGACCACGGTGAGCCCGATGATGAAGGCGCCAGCGCGGCGTGGCGTCATGTCAGAGGTACGCGGTCATGTCGGGGGGCGGCACCTGGGCGCGCAGGAACTCGGCGACGTACCGCTCGGCCGGCCGCCGCGCGAGGTCCTCGAAGGTGCCTTCCTGCACGACGCGGCCGTTGTCGAGCAGCGTGATCGTCGACCCGAACAGGAACGCCTCGCGCACGTCGTGGGTGACGAACAGCACGGTCTTTCCGAGCTCACGGAAGATCGCGACGAGATGCGTCTGCAGCTCGGCGCGCGAGATCGGATCGAGCGCACCGAGCGGCTCATCGAGCAGCAGGACCGGCGGGTCGAGCATCAGCGCGCGCGCCAGGCCCACGCGCTGGCGCTGGCCACCGCTCAGCTCCGCGGGATAGAGATCGAGCAGGTCGGGATCGAGAGCGACGAGCTTGGCCAGGACGTCGAGGCGCTCGGCCATGCGCGCCGTGCTCCACTCCTGGGCACGCGCCGGCAGCGTCGCGTTCTGCCGCGCGGTGAGGTGCGGATACAGCGCGCCTTCCTGAACGACGTAACCCATGCCGCCGTCCACCGAGATCTCGCCGTGATCAGGACGGAGCAGGCCGAGGATGAGCCGGAGGATGGTGGACTTGCCGGAGCCGCTCGACCCGAGCAGGATGCGCGTGGTACCGCGCGCGACGGTCAGTGACACGTGGTCGACCGCCACGCGGGCGCCGAACGTCTTGGTGACGTCGCGGAGGGCGAGCATGGTCCCAAAGGGCTCGCCGCACCCGGCGCGCGCCCGGAGCGGATGATACCCGAGCCGCGGTCAGCCCGACACAGCGTGGTCGCGCACGTCGGCGAGACGCCGCTCGAGGCCGGCGCGCTCGATCATTCCGATCATCCGGAGATGGCGTCGTAGCAGTAGACGATGACGGCCCGGTCGCGGCTCAGGCGATGCGCCTCTGACGGGAGCAACATCTGCGCCAGCGTGCTCCGGTTACCGCGGTGCCGCCGACGGGTCTGTCGCCCCGCGGCCTTCTGGACTGATCAGCCGGCGGAGATACGGACTGTCGGCGATTACCGCGCGAGTCTTCGGCCCGATCGCGAGCTCGTAGCTCGACGACCGGCCAGGAGGCGGGTAAGGCCAGTACACCTCGACGAACGCGGGTTGGAGGTAGAAGCCGCCGAGCACGGCCAGGTAGTCGCGCAGTCCCTCCAGGCCGGCCGCCGGCGCGCCGTTGACGAAGCACGACGGACACCAGGCGGTCACCGTCCGGACGTCGAAGAGGGTGACGGGGACCTGATCGGCCCTGAGCCGGGACACTTTCGCGTACTCGGTGATCGGATAGTCGTCGGTCAACGGCGGATAGATGTCGGTGGCGCGCGCGAGCGTCTCGGCGGATCCGGCGAAGGTCCCCGCGATCTCGACGAGCGAGCCGAGCCCGATCGCCCGCATGTCATCCCGGACGGCAGGCGCACCGGCGAGCCTGGCCCGGAGCTTCGCGGGCTGAAGCTCGAGCCGCGGGCCGTTGGTGCCCATCAGGATGAAGTCGGTCATCGTCCCCGAGAGCAGCACCGCCTGCGGAAACACCTCGACGAACGCGCGCACCATCTCGAGCGTCGCCTCGGCGGGAGCCTGAGGGAGCGGGAGCCACTGGGTGAGGTAGCCGCCGGGCTTGAGCCGGCTGCGCGCCAGCGCGTAGAAGTCCCGCGAGTAGAGCGACGCCACGCCGGCGAACAGGATCGGCGGCGGCTCGAGCGTGATCAGATCGTACGTTCCCGGCGGTTGCATCCGGAGGTGATGACGGCCGTCGTTGACGTAGACCGACACCCGGGGATCGTCGATGACGTCGTGGTTGGTCGCCGAGAACCAGCGGGCGTGCTCGAGGATCTGGCGGGAGATGTCCACGACCTCGAGCCGGCGGACCGACGGGTGCAGCGACGCCGCGTGGAGCGTGTTGCCGACGCCGAAGCAGATGACGACGACGCGCTCGGGCGCGTCCATCGAGAGCAGCGGCAGATGAGCGAAGGCGCGCATGTACCGCTGGCTGTCCGCGTTCGTCCCCGACATCAGGTGGCCGTTGGTCATGAGCGCCCGGCCCTGCCCCGGCACGTCGGTGATGGTCACGATCTCGGTGATGCCTTCCCTCACGTGGAGCCGGCGCTCGTTCGGGCCGGGCGGCCAGAGCGCGTGATCGAGGAGATGGCGCGCGGGCAACGCGATCCACAGCGCGATGGCCGTCGCCGTCGCAGCCAGGGTCAGCGCGAACGCCGCGGCGGCCGGCCGCCGATGGCGAGCGGAAACGGGGCCGACGCCGAACGCGACATAGAGGGGCACGATGGCGAGGGCAGCGACGACGACCAGCACCGTCACGCTCCCCTGCATGCCGAGGCGCGGGAGCAGGACGAATCCCGCCGCCAGCGCTCCCGCCAGTGCGCCCACCGTGTTGGCGAGATACAGGAGTCCCGCACGGCGCCCCACCACGCGCTCGGCGTCCTGGATGCAGGCGTTGGCCAGCGGATAGGCGAAGCCCATGGCGAGCGCCGGGATTCCCAGCTCACGCAGCAGCGGGCGCACGACGAGCCACAGCTCGAGCGCGTCGCGCCGCCACCCCGAGCCCGCCAGGTACGCGGGATAGGCGGCGGTCTGCTCGGCCAGGTCTCGGCCGAAGTCGGCCGTGGCCAGGCCCGCCAGGGTGGAGATCACGAAGACGCCCTGAGCGAGCATGTAGAGCATCGCCGGGCGCCCGAACCGCGCGTGCAGGAACCCGCCAGCGATGGAGCCGATCCAGATGCCGGCAAGAATCACGGTGAGGATCAGCGACAGCACCGATCGAAGGCTTCCCGCGAGCACGTTCACGTGTCGGAACCAGACGATCTCGATGCCCATCGCGGCAAAACCGGACAGCACGATGGCGACTCCGGTCAGTGCCACCACGCGTGACGAATCGGACGGCGCCGGCTGGAATCGATCGGCTGTCGCCCCGGCCTGATCCGGCGCTCGCGACTGGCGCGATGCCAGGCGGAGCGCTCCCGCCGCGGCGACGAGGTTCAGCAACACCGCGATCATCTGCGTGGCCTGGAGCCCGCCGGCCGGGATGAACGTGTAATCGGTCAGGAAGCAGCCCAACGCGGCGCCGGCCGTGTTTGCGCCGTACAGCGCGCCGATCCTCCGGCCGGCGTTCTCGACGTCCCGGCGGACGACGTGACGGATCAGCACCGTGAGCGTGCCGCCCATGAGCAGCGTGATGGGCACGAGCACGGCGACGGCGATCGCATATCGCGCCAGATGGGATCCGGGAGACAGCACGTACCAGCCACGAGCGTCCTGCGAGTACGACGAGATGGCCGCGGCGACGGCGCCGAGACGCGGCAGCAGCAGCGACACCAGGAATCCCAGCACGCCGATGCCGAGCTCGAAGTATCCGTAGGTCGCGAGCAGTGACTCGGGCCGGGCCGCGTATCGACGATCGGCCCACTGGCCGGCGACGTAGCCGCCGAAGCCGAGGCCGGCCATGAACACGGCGACGACGAGGGATGCGGAGTAGATGGTGTTGCCGAAGACGTTGCCGAACTCGCGGACCCAGACGACCTGGTAGATCAGGCCGCTGGCACCCGACAGGAAGAACAGCAGGCAGAGGCGCACCACCGCTGTCGTCACTGTAGGAAGTGGCAGCGGATGAAGTCAAGAAACGCGAGGGGCGGCGCCTTGACAGCATCGGCGCCCTCGCATAACGTCGCGTCTACCCAGATTTCAGGCCTCTCTGACACCCCGGAGGTCGTCATGGCGACACGGCGCGAGTTCCTGACCGTCACCGCTTCCACCCTGGCCGGCGCAGCCCTGACCTCCCGGAATGCGCTCGGCGCGCCCAAAGCCATGACCGTGGTCCGCGAGAGCTCGTTCATCAAGCCGTTCGACGACTACTTCGCCAAGACGCTGGCGACGGAGTATGAGAAGCAAACCGGGATCAAGATCAACTACGAGGCGACCAGCGTGGGCGGCATGCTCACCCGGCTGACGACGATCGCCGAGACGAAGTCGGGCCCCGAGATCGCGATGACGGCACTGAACTGGCCTCACCTCTTCGATCAGAGCCTCGTGGATGTCACCGACATCGCCGGCGAGATCGGCAAGCAGCTCGGCGGCTGGCACGAAAACGTCCTCGAGGTCCTCGTCGTGAACAAGAAGTGGAAGGCGCTGCCCTGGGGCAACATCGGCCAGCTCGAGGTCTATCGCACCGACTGGTTCAAGGAAGTGGGCGTGAACAAGTTCCCCGAGACCTGGGAAGACCTGCTCGCGGCGGGCCGGCTCCTCAAGAAAAAGGGCCATCCGTTCGGCTTCGAGTTGGGTCACGGCTTCGGCGACAACCACGGCTGGCTCTATCCGCTGTTCTGGTCGTACGGAGGCCGAGAAGTCGACCGCGACGGCAAGACCGTGGTCATCGACTCGGCCGAGACGGCGAAGGCCGTCGACTTCTGCCGGAAGTTTTATCAGGAGACGATGTTCGAGGACGTGCTCGGCTGGACGGACGTGAACAACAACAAGGCGTTCTTCGGCGAGCAGATCTCGTGCACCAACAACGCGTCGTCGATCCTCGAGGTGGGGCTGCGCCAGTTCCCGGACATCGCCAAGGTCACCGACCACGCGATGAACCCGTCGGGTCCGAAGGGCCGCTTCCACGTCCTGAACGCCGTCTCGCACGCGGTCCTGACCCACGCCCCCGACCAGGCGGCCGCCAAGGCCTTCCTGCGCTGGCTCTACGACGACAAGCAGATGTCGCGCTGGCTCGCCTCCGCGAACGCCTACTACGCGCCGTTCCTCCACGGCTACGACAATCACCCGATGTGGAACGTGGAGCCGCGCTACCTGCCCTACAAGGAATCGCTCAAGACGTCGCGGCCGCACACCTGGCCCGGGCCGCAAGGGCACGCCTCTTCGGAGAGCGTCGCCAAGTACGTGCTGGTCGACATGTTCGCCAAGGCCTGTCGCGGCGATTCGACCAAGGACGTCGTCGCCACCGCGGCCGCCCAGCTCAAGCAGATCTACAAAGCGAAGTAGCCGATGGCCGTCGGTCCCGCGTCCGTCGCCCGGGCGTCACTCGCCGGTCGGGCGACCTCGCGGCGGAGCCTGCTCGAGCGCGAGAGCGTCTTCAGCTGGGTGATGCTGGCGCCGGGTGTCCTCTTCCTGCTCGCGTTCGTCGCGTACCCGTTCGTCTACGGCATCTTCATCAGCCTGCAGGACCGTCGGGTGGCCAGCCCCGGCACCTTCGTGGGCCTCGCCAACTTCGTCGCGCAGGCCCACGATGCCGTCTTCTGGCAGGTCACGCGGAACACGTTCATCTATACGATCGTGGCGACGTTCCTCAAGATGACGGGCGGCCTCGCCATGGCGCTCGTCATCAACCAGCAGTTCCGCGGCAAGAATCTCGCCCGCGCTCTCCTGCTGCTGCCATTCATCGTCCCGACCGTGCTGTCCACCGTCGCCTGGATGTGGATCTTCGACCCGACGTTCAGCGTGATCAACTGGACGCTGCGCCACACCGGGCTCGTGACGCATCAATACGTGGCGCGGCCTGCCCTTCTACGGCATCACGCTCCTGGCCGGGCTCCAGACGATTTCGCCCGACCTCTACGAGGCGGCGGCCATCGACGGCGCCAGCGTGACCCAGCGCTTCTGGCACATCACGATGCCGGTGATCAAGCCCGTGCTGATCATCGTCACGATGTTCTCCGTGATCTTCACGTTCTCGGACTTCCAGCTCCCCTACATCCTCACCCACGGCGGGCCGGCCAACGCGACCCACCTGTTCGCCACCTACGCGTTCGACATCGGCATGTCCGCGGGACAGATCGGGATGGGCGCCGCGGTGGCCCTGGCGATGCTGCCGGCGCTCGGGCTCCTGATCGTCTTCCTGACGCTCTACCTGAGGCGAGAATGACGGTCGTGAGCGGTGGGGGGTGTCGGGCCGGGGAGCCCGAGGGGGCGTCAGCCCCTTCGGTCGCGCATCCTGCGCCCGCTCCCCCCGACCTTGAATAATGGTCGGCGGCAAGGGTCTCGGGGCGCGGACACTCCGGCTGTATCTGCCACTCGGCTTCTTCCTGGTGGCGATGTTGTTCCCGTTCTACTGGATGGCGATCACGTCCATCAAGCCGAACCGCGAGCTGTACAGCCAGAAGATCATGCCGCTGATCGTCCATCAGCCGACGCTCACACACTACATCGAGCTGTTCGACGGGACGAACTTCCTCACGTGGACGTACAACACGATGCTGGTGGCCGTCGTGACCACCGTCATCTCGCTCGTGCTCGGCGTGATGGTCGGGTATCCGCTGGCGCGGATGAACTTCCCCGGCGCCGCCATCGTCGCGATCGGCGTGGCCGCCACGTATCTCGTCCCCCAGCCACTGCTCTTCATCCCGATGGCGGACATCATCAACAGGCTCGACCTCGGCAACACGCTGTCGGCGGTGATGCTGACCTACCCGACGCTCCTCATCCCGTTCTGCGCGTGGCTGCTCATGGGCTACTTCAAGAGCGTGCCGCGGGAGCTCGAAGAGGCGGCGCGGATCGACGGCGCCAGCCGCTTCCAGGCGATGATGCGGGTGGTGCTGCCGCTCTGCACGCCCGGCTTGCTGTCCGCCGGCATCTTCGCGTTCACGCTCGCCCAGAACGAGTTCCTCTACGCGCTGATCTTCCTGACCAAGAGCGAGGTGCGCACGGTGCCGGTCGGCGCCATCACCGAGCTGATCCGCGGCGACGTCTTCTACTGGGGCCAGCTCATGGCCGCCGCCCTGCTCGGCTCGATCCCGGTGGCCATCATCTACTCGTTCTTCGTCGATTATTACGTCGCGGGGCTGACGGCGGGGTCGGTGAAGAACTAGGAGCCGTATTCGTCGCTGATCTCGCCCTGACGCGTACCGCGCGCGCCGATCGGCGACGCCAAGCGAACCGCACCTCCCGCAGCGCGGCGAGCAGCGCGTCGAGGGCCGGCGTGCGCGGCTTGTCGCGGCGGAGGATGATGCCGCGCTGATGGATGAGCGGCGGGTCGAGCGACAGGGCGACCACGCCGCCGCTGCCGGCCCGGGCCTCGCCGTCGACGGTGAAGTGCGAGACGATCGAGAGGCCGAGCCCCGCCCCGACCAGCTTCTTGATCGCCTCGGTATTGCCGAGCTCCATCACGGCCCGAGGCGCAACACCGGCGCGATGGAACCAGTCCTCGATCACCCGATGCACCGTTCCGCCGCGCTCGAAGAGGATCAACGGATGCTCGGCCAGCTCGGCGGCGGTGATGCGCCGGCGCGGCCGCCACGGCGCCCGCCGGGGCGCGATGGCCACCTGCTCGTCCTCGCAGAACGGCAGCACGGTCAGCTCCCGCTCGCGCACGGGCAGGCTGGTGATCCCGATGTCGAGGTGGTTGGCGACGATCGCGTGCGCGATCTCCGGCGCGTTACCGGTGACGACGATGAGCTCGACGTCGGGGTGACGGGCCCGGAAGCTGCGGAACACCGGCGGCAGCACGTAGATGCTGAGCGAGGCGCTGGTGCCGATCCGGATACGTCCGGCCACCCGCCCGCGCAGGCGCTGCAGCATCTGGACGGCGGTTTCGAGCTCCCGCACGGCGCGCGCGCTGTGCTCGAGGAGGAGCTCGCCGGCGCGCGTCGCGAACGCTCGCTTGCCCATGCGCTCGACGAGGGGCAGCCCGAGCGCGGTCTCGAGCTGGCGGACTTGCATGCTGACCGCCGGCTGCGTGAGCCCGAGCTCGGCGGCGGCGCGCGAGAAGCTCCCGTGGCGCACCACCGCGTCGAGCGCCCGCGCCTGAGTCAGCGCGAAGGGCAGGTCCATGCCGCAAAATCTAGCTTATGGTCAGCATAACGACAATTGATTTTGCTTATGGCGCCGGGCCGGCGACGATGAAGCCATGGACATCAACGAATACCTCGTGGCCACGATCGTCCAGGAGCGACTCCAGCAGGCCCGCGCCGAGTGGACCGCCGCCGCCGTCCGGCGGGAACGCCCCGCCCGCGTGTGGCCACGATCGTCCAGGAGCGACTCCAGCAGGCCCGCGCCGAGTGGACCGCCGCCGCCGTCCGGCGGGAACGCCCCGCCCGCGTGAGCTGGCGAAGCCGCCTCGGCCGGGCGCTCATCGCGCTGGGCCAGCGTCTGGTCGGCGACGGAGCGCCCGCGCGGGCGAAGCACCCGGCCTGCTCTCTGCCGGTATTTTCGCTTTCGCGCCCGTCGGC
>QHTB01000088.1 GCA_003220615.1 Candidatus Rokuibacteriota bacterium | reverse complement strand
CCTCCTTTGGTGCCCTCCAGACCTATGACGAACGGGCGCCTCGAGGGGTTTACCGTGCCACCGTGCTGAAGTAGCATCCCGCCCATCCCAGCCTGATCTCGCAGGAGGCGCTCCCATGAAGAAAGTGCTCGCGCTCGCCGTCTCGGTGATGCTCGTCCTCTCCGCCGCCGTCGTCTGGGGCCAGCCCCTGCCGGTGGCGCGGCCCGAACAGGTCGGCTTCTCACCGGAGCGCCTGGCCCATCTCACGTCGGCGTTCAAGAGCGAGGTGGACAAGGGACAGCTCCCGGGCGCCGTCATCGTCGTCGCGCGCAAGGGGAAGATCGCCTACTTCGAGAGTGTCGGATTTCGCGACAAGGCCGCGGGAACGCCGATGACGAACGACACCATCTTTCGGATCTACTCGATGACCAAGCCGCTGGCGTCGGTCGCCGCGATGATCCTGGTGGAGGACGGCAAGATCCAGCTCACCGATCCGATCTCGAAGTTCCTCCCGCCCATGAAGAACTTGATGGTGAGCGTGCCCAGGCCCGACGCCACCTACGCGAAGCACGGCTACGCGTTGGTGCCGGCCGAGCGCGAGCCGACCGTGCAGGACCTGCTCCGCCACACCGCCGGCCTCACGTATTACGAGATCACGACGAACACGCCGGTGAAGGAGGCGATGGTCAAGAGCGGCTTCTACGACCCGAAGGGCCAGGCCTTCGATCAGCGCGACATGACGCCGATGGAGTACGTCGAGCGCTTGGCCAAGGCGCCGCTCTCGCAGCAGCCCGGGCGCGTGTGGGAGTACAGCGTGTCCGTCGACGTGCTCGGGCGCGTGGTGGAAGCGGCCTCGGGCGCGACGCTCGGCAAGTTCCTCGAGACGAGGTTGTTCGAGCCGCTCAAGATGAACGACTCCGGCTTCTCGGTGCCCGCATCGAAAATGGCGCGCCTGGCTCAGCCCTTCGACAAGGACCCGACCACCGGCGCCCCGATCGCGCTGATCGACGTGTCCAAGCCGCCCAAGAACGACTCCGGCGGCGCCGGCGGCGTGTCGACGGCCGCCGACTACCTCGCGTTCTCGCAAATGCTGCTGGGCGGAGGCCGGCTCAACGGAACGCGCGTGCTGAGTCGCAACACCGTGGCATTGATGACGAGCGACCACCTGGGTCAGAGGATCCTCGACGCCGGCACCACGCCGGGCGAGCTGCTGCTCGGCTCACCCGGGTACACCTTCGGCCTCGGCTTCGCCGTCCGCCGCGAGGCGGGCCTGGCCGGCGTCCCGGGCTCGGCCGGCGAGTTCATGTGGGCGGGCTACGCCGGGACGTACTTCTGGGTGGATCCGAAGGAGGAGATCGCCGCGGTGCTGATGACCCAGGCCCCCGGGGCGCAGCGCGTGTACTACCGGAAGCTGCTCAAGGCTCTCGTCTACCAGGCGCTTGATTAGGATGGGGGGCCTCGAAAGGGCCCCCATACCCCCCAAACGTTCGGGGCGCGCCAGCAAAGCTGACGCGCCCCTCTAACCCGCAACCTTCGGGGCGCCCCGGCAAAGCCGGGACGCCCCTCTATACCTACGCCCCGCGGCGCACGCGGTAATCCACGTTGTCCCTCACCCACTTCCAGAAGCGATCCTGGTGCGCGAGATCGGCATCCGGCTTCATCTGCGCGCGCCAGCCCTTCATCACGTCGTACTCCACGGCCCAGAAGCGCACGCGATCTCGCTTCACGAGCTTTCGCCAGTTGTTGCCGACCGTCGGGCTCGCGTAGGCCAGGCGAACGGTGACGTTCTTCGAGAGATAGTCGAGCGGGCTGAGATCGATCCGCTGATAGGAGGCGGGCGACCCGGACTTGATCGACCCGTCGGGCACGTCGGGCACGCCGTCGCTGACCACCATCAGGGTGATCGGCGCCAGCACGAGGTTCCGCTCCTTCACCGTGCGCGCGACCTGCTGGAAGAACACGTTGAAGTCCGTGAGGTTGTCGGTCGGCGGGAACCACTTCTTGAGATCCGCCTCGATCTGCTTGACGTCCTTGTTGTTGAAGTCGTGGATCGGGTGGAAGGCCTTCGGCTCGTTGTTGTCCCGGCCTCCGATGGCCGTCACGAAGAGATCGCGCGGCTTCGCGAGGCCGCCGAGCTCGTGCATGTGGCCGAAGAGATAATACGCGAGAAACGTGAGCGCGTCGTCGTAGGCGAACCGGAAGGATCCGCTGGTGTCGACGCCGACGAAGAGCGTCGACCGCTGCGGCTTGGTGTCCTCGGTCTCGGCGGCCGAGACGACGACGGTGACGCTGAGAAGGGCGGCCGCGACCAGGCGAGCGACGACCGTGACGCCCAGGCGGCTCACAGCGTGGCCTGCTTTCGCGGCAGATGCAAGGTTTGCAGGATGTCCCACGTCGGCGTGATCTCCTTGCCTTCCTTGAAGGGCAGCGAGAACACCTGGCGGGAGGCCACCAGGACCATGCCGAAGTTGAGGACGGCCGCTGCGATCTGCAAGACCGGCAGGACCAGGTAGTCGAGGATCTCTTCACTCTTGGCGTGGAGCCAGTCGATCTCCTTCTTGAGCTCCTCCACCGGCTGCCGCCACCACGCCGGCGCCGGCTTGGGGTTGGCGACGCGCGGGTCGTCCTCGTCCACGATCGGCTGGCGCGAGATGAAGGCCAGCATCGGCGGCGTTCCGTACTGGCCGAACAGGAACCACGTCATGCCACGGATACCGATCCAGCCGAAGGCCGACAGCGCCAGCGTGAACGTGAGGCCCATCTTCATGCCCGTCTGCTGCGAGATCCACGGCGTCAGGGCATCGATCAGCTCGCGGTAGAGGAACATGACCTCGAAGAACATCACGAACAGCTCGACGATCACCATCTGAATGATGGACTTCCACTCGCGCTTCTTCATGGCGTCCATCAGCGATTGCACGCACGCGAAGCTGCCCATGACGAGCAGCAGCAGGAAGCAGTAGAGGATGGGGGTCGTGTAGTGCGCCGTCGACTCGCCGCCGACCAGATCGGTGAGGAGCTCGGTGACGGTCGGCATCAGCGTGTAGCTGAAGATGGCGGCTTCGAGCGCGCACCAGAAGACGAGCATCACGAACGCCACCCACGGCACACCGGGTCGGAAGTAGGTCTGGGTCATCCGGCCCGTCATCGTGAAGGGCATGAGCACGACCTGGCGGAAGATCTCGAGCAGGAGCTTCACCACGAAGGTCGAGAACGTCACCGCCCATCCCAGAGCCACTCCGACGAACCGGAACATTCCGACCCAGTAGACCCAGACGGCCCGCGCGGCATCCCACCACGTCAGCATCATCGTCGGGATGAACTGCACGCGGCCCGAGCGGAACGGTAACGTGTAGAGGGAGAGCTGCGTGCACCAGACCGCAGCGACGGCGAGCAGGGCCGGGAACACCAGGAAGATGTACTTGCCGGTCACGAGCCACCAGGGACCGGGAGCGAAGAAGAAGTCCCACAGCGTATGTTGCATGACCGGAATCCATGCCAGCGGCGCGATCAGGACGTCGGTGAGCTGACGCCAGGGGTCCGGAATTCGATGAATCAGCTCAAACATTCACCCCTCCTTGTGCCCGGGAAGACGAACGAGCACCTACCGCTTAGCAAGCCTCCGGCCGTGGCTCTAAGCTGCTGATTCAGCGGTGATCACACCCGATCGGCAATGGGCTGTTTGGCATGCCACGAGCGAAATTGACACGCCCGTCGCGTTTGACAGGCCCCGGACGAGGCCCTAGCATCGCGCGCGATGTCCCCGGGAGTCGATCACATCCGTGAGCGCGTGAATGCCCGCGATGCGCTGGTGCGCCGCGGCCGCTACGTGAGCCTCGCGTTCCTGCTCGGGGTCGGCGATCAGGAGTACGTCGTGACGATCGATCGGGGCCGCGTGACGTCCGTGGAGCCGCGCCGGCTCGCCACGAGCACCGGTCGTTTCACGATCCGCGCGGCGACGCCGGCGTGGGAGGAGTTCTGGAAGCCGGTGCCCCGGCGCGACCACCACGATCTCTGGTCGATGCTGGCCGCCGGGATCTTGAAGATCGACGGTGACCTGCTGCCGCTGATCCAGAACCTCCAGTACTTCAAAGACGTGCTGGCAGCGCCGCGCGATGCCTGAGTTCGAGCCGATCGTCGGTCGCTACTTCACGATGAACGTCGCGGGCGACGCCTGCCGCATCTACATGGAAGAATCGGGCCGCGGCCTTCCGCTGGTCTGTCTCCACACCGCGGGCGCCGATGCGCGGCAGTATCGTCACCTGATGTGCGACCGCGCCATCACTGACCACTATCGCGTCATCGCCTTCGACCTGCCCTGGCACGGCAAGTCCAACCCGCCGGTGGGCTGGCGCGACCGCGAGTACCGGCTCACGACGGAGCTCTACATCGAGACCGTGCGCGCGTTCTGTCGAGCCCTCGGGCTCGAGCG
This sequence comes from Candidatus Rokuibacteriota bacterium, assembly GCA_003220615.1. Classification (GTDB taxonomy): domain Bacteria; phylum Methylomirabilota; class Methylomirabilia; order Rokubacteriales; family CSP1-6; genus 40CM-68-15. The sequence goes on along the minus strand of QHTB01000088.1, from coordinate 932 downwards.
GCCCGCCGTCATGGGATGCTCGATGGGCGGGCGCGTGGTGCTGCACCTGGCGCTGAACCACCCCGACGAGTTTCGCGCGGTGATCGCGCTCGAAGGCGCCGATCGGCTCGAGCCGTACTACGATCTCGATTGGCTCCATCGCCCCGACGTTCACGGTGGTGAGGTGAGCGCCGCGTTCGTCTCCGGCCAGGTCGCACCGCAGAGCCCGGACGAGTCCCGCTGGGAGACGCTCTGGATGTACACGCAAGGCGGCCCCGGCGTGTTCAAGGGCGATCTCCACTTCTACTGGTACGACGGCCACTTCGACGACCGCTCCCCTCGCATCGACACCACGCGGTGCCCCGTGTACCTGCTCTCGGGCGAATACGACTCCTCCTGCACGCCCGAGCGCACGGCCGCCACGGCGTCGCGCATCAAGGGCGCGCGGGCGACGGTGATGCCCGGCATCGGACACTTCCCGATGTCGGAGAATCCTGCGCTGTTCCGCACGCACCTGCTGCCGGTCCTGGACGAGATCCGCCGCTAGCTCGAACACCCCAGCAGCGACGTGAGGCGGCGCAGCTCCTTTTGATTCTCGGGCGCGAGCCATTCCCTCCGGAGCGCCCGCTTGTCGCCTTCCGTCAGCTTCCACGAGAGCGGGCCGTCCTTCGCGACCTTGAAGACGAGCCGCTCGAAGGTGTCCTGCGCGCGATGCGCGGCGGCGAAGTCGGCGACCTCGACGTCGTTCCTGAATCGCTGCGCGCCGGCCCGCACGTTGAGCAGGGTCAGGATGGGCCCGAAGGTCTGGAAGAACCAGCCGCGATGGCTGCGCGGATCGCCGAGGCTCGGCTCGGCCGCCGAGCGAAGCTCCACGAGCACGATCTTCCGCCCGCCGAGCGCCTGATACATGGGCCCAACGTCGCGGAGCGCCTGCAGCGCGGTGGCGACGCCGA
>QHTB01000087.1 GCA_003220615.1 Candidatus Rokuibacteriota bacterium | reverse complement strand
CTTCACGTCGAGCTGCCGCCGCGCCCGCTGCCAGCCGCTGCCTCCGCACGTCATGCACGGCTTGCCGCCCACGTTGCCGGAGCCGTGACAGGTGGGGCAGGGCTCGTCCATCTCCAGGGAGAAGGTTTTGCGGGCGCCGGCGAACGCTTCCTCCAGGGTGATCTCGACGCCGGCCTGAACGTCGTCGCCGCGGCTGCGCGCCTGGCGGCCGCCGAGGCCGCCGCCACCGCCGAGCAGGTCCTCGAGATTCACGCCACCGCGATCGCCGCGCCCACCACGCGCGCCGGGTCGGCCGCCGCCGCCAAGATCCCCGAAGATCGTGCGGAAGAAGTCGGAGAAATCGCCGCCATCGCCGCCCTGGTACTCGACGCGGAACCCGCCGCCCGGCTGACCGGGAGCCTGCTGGGCGTAGCGCTGCCAGTCGGGGCCGAGCGTGTCGTAGCGGCGGCGCTTCTCCGGATCGGAGAGCACCTCGTTCGCCTCGTTGATCTCCTTGAAGCGATCGGTCGCGTCCTTGCCCTTGGCGACGTCGGGATGGTACTTGCGGGCCAGCCGGCGGAAGGCGGACTTGATCGTCTTGTCGTCGGCCTTCCGATCGACGCCGAGGATCTTGTAGTAGTCCTTGAATTCGACGGCCATGTTTGAAAGAAGTGTAGCAGACGATCTGAGTGCCGCCGGCGGAGGGGCCCATGAACAAAACGACCAGGTTGCCGATGCTGCTAGGCGCCCTGCTGATCTGCCTTCTCTGCGTGAGCCCCGACGGGACGACGTGGGGCCAGCGCCCACCGATCAAGATCGGCTTCGTCACGGATCTCACCGGCACCGCCGCCCAGGCGGCCAAGGACATGGTCAACGGTCTGACGATGTACCTCGATGAGATCGGCTACCAGATGGCCGGTCGAAAGGTCGAGCTGATCGTCGAGGACAGCCAGTCGCGGCCGGACATGGCGATCAGCAAGGTCCGCAAGCTGGTCGAGCACGACAACGTCCACATCCTGGCCGGCCTGCTCTTCGGCCACATCGGCTACGCCGTCGCCGCCAAGGCCGAGGAGTTCAAGATCCCGCTGCTCGTCACGGTCGCCGCCTCCGACGATCTCACCCAGCGGCTGAAATACCACTGGGTCATCCGGACTGGCTGGACGTCGAGCCAGCCGTCCCATCCTTTCGGCGAGTACGTCGCCAAGACGCTGGGCTATCGGAAGGTCGCGGTCATCGCCTCCGACTACGCCTTCGGCTGGGAGGTGGTGGGAGGATTCCAGAAGACCTTCGAGGAATCCGGCGGTCAGGTCGTCCAGAAGCTGTGGGCGCCGCTCGGAGCCATGGACCTGGCGCCGTACCTCTCACGGATCCGGCGCGACGCCGACGCGGTGCTGACGATGGTAGCCGGCGCGTCGACGCTCCAGCTCGTCAAGCAGTATCAGGACGCGGGACTGAAGTCGCGGATCCCGCTGATCGCCGGCGGCCCCGCCGTCGACGAGTCGTTCCTGCCGGCGATGGGCGACGAGGCGCTCGGCATCGTCAGCCCGCTCATCTACAGCGCGGCGCTCGACACGCCGGAGAATCGCCGCTTCGTCAAGGAGTACCGGACGCGCTTCGGCAAGGTCCCGTCCTACTTCTCGGAGACCAACTACACCAGCGGGCGCTGGATCAACGAAGCGGTCAAGACCCTCGGCGGCGCCGTCGAGGATCGCGAGAAGCTGCTGGCCGCGCTGCGGAAGGTGGAGCTCAGCGATACGCCCCGCGGACCCGTGAAGCTCGACGGCTACAACAATCCGATCCAGAACGTCTACGTCCGCAAGGTGGAGCGCAACCGCGACGGCGAGCTGCAGAACACCGTCATCATGACGGTGCCGGCCGTCTCCCAGTTCTGGAAGTACAACCCGGAGGAATTCCTCAAGCAGCCGGTCTACAGCCGGGACTTTCCTCCGTGCCGCTCCTGTTGATCGGCCTGCCGGGGCTCCAGCCGCACGAGTGACTGGACGATCCATTCGGGCCGCGCCAGGCTGGCGCAGGCGGCCCAGCGCTCGAGCGGCTCGATCCCCATGCGCAGCATCCCGATGTGCTGGGACCGGTCCTTGTCCTCGACGGGATCGGGGCTCACGTAGCCGAGGTTTCGCCGCAGCGCCTCGAGGTCGGCCGCGTCGCCCGTGAGGAAGAGCCAGCCCGGTCCCACCCCGAACGCCCGGGCGTACTTGGCCAGGACCTTCGGAGTGTCATGGGCCGGATCCAACGTGATCGAGTACATGAACACGTCGCGCCCCATTCGGGACGCGAGGAGCTTCTGGACTCTGACGAGGTTCGCAGTGCTCAGCGGACAGATGGCCTCGTTCACGCAGTTCGTGTAGAAGAAGTTGAGCATGACGGTCTTGTCCTTGACCAGGTCGTCGTAGAACCGGACCGTCTTGCCCTCGTGAGTCGTCAGGGCCACGTTCAAGAAGCGGCGTCGCCTCCGCTCGGTCGCTGCCTGATCCATCGCGCGCTCCTTACGGGACGACCTTGAAGAGGATCATCATCGCGTGGTCCTCGTGGACCGTGTTGTGGCAGTGCATCGGATAGTCGCCCAGCCAGTCACGGAACTGCAGGAAGATCTGCATCTCCCCGGTCCCTCGAGTCCCGATGACGTTCTCCCCGATGACCGACATGTCCTTGCGGGCGACCTCGAAGTCCGGCGGGGGCTGTCTGTCCCGGCTCAGGATCCGGTGTTCCTCGAGGTGAGGATGGACCGGGTGGGCCCAGCCCTTGCCCGACTTGAAGTTCCACAGCTCGGCGGTGTTCTGTCTCGGGAACGCGCTGATGGTCTGGTCGAAGAACTTGCCGTTCACCGCCCAGGCGCCGCCCTGCCGATCGAATGACCAGTTCCGCTGCTGGGCGATCTGGACGTTCGTGCTCGGAAGCTCGAGGAGCGTGATCGGAATGTGGCTGTGATCGTCCACCGGGTCGTCCACGACCCGGAATTCGACGATGTCGTCCGGAGCGATGAGCTTGCCGGTGGGGCCACGGCCGTTGGTCTGCTCCAGGCGATTCTGGAGGTAGATCCTGGTACCCGGCTTCGCCTGGGAGAAGTCGACGATGACGTCGACGCGCTCTGCCACCGCGATGCGAATACTGTTCTCGACGAGCGTGCGGGGCAGCAGGTTGCCGTCGGTGCTGAGCCGGTAGAACGGCTGCCCGTTGCTCAGGGAGAGCTCCAGAAAGCGCGAGGGCCCGCCGACCAGGAACCGGAAGCGATACTTCCGGCGCTTGACGTTCAGATACGGCTGGATCTTCGCATTCACCGTCATCTTGTCGCCCAGGATCCCGTCCAGGTTGAACAGGTCGAAGAAGAGCTGGCCGGTGGCCGGATCGAACACCTTGTCCATGAAGAGCATGGGGATGTCGAACTCGCCGCTGGGCAGGCGGAGCCCGGTCGTCTCGTCGTCGGTGTCGAGCAGGATGTCGTTGCTGAAGAGCGTGCAGAAGGAGGCGAGCATCTTGTACGTGTTCTGCGCGGTGAAGTCGACCTCGTGGTCGTGATACCAGAGGAAGCTCATCGTCTCCCGCACGTCGCCCGGGACCGTCCTGCCGTTCAGAGTGCTCGTGGGAACGTTCGAGGAGAAGCCCGCGCGCACGTTCGGGTAGTGATAGTCGTAGAAGAAGCCTTGGTCGTAGCCCCGGAGCGGGCCTCCATCCGACTCGGACGCGTTGTGACCGTTGTGCAGATGCGTGGTGGTCTGGTTCCTTCCGAATCCGCCGTTGTCGTCGGGCAGCGCGTTGTGGATCCGGTGGAGGATCGGTTGCCCATACTGGGCCTTGATGCGGAGCGGCCCGACGGCTCCGGTCGAGCGCTCCACGAACGTCCAGATCGTCGATGGCGGTACGCCATCGCGGGTCGGATAGAAGTTGAAGCGGACCGCCTGCTCGACGCTCTCCAGCATGGTGCCGTTGAAGCCAGGGGCCGTGTCGCTCGCTCCGCCGAACTGGGTCCACCGCTGGTGCGGCTCAGTCCTCGCTTCCCTGAAGCCCCTGACGTCCGGGACCCCGTTCACCGGACCCGGCCCCGCGGCGGGATTCGGGTTCCTCGCCTTCGTCGGCGCCGGATTCAGCGTGACGGGCCTCATCGTCGGTGGAATAGGGAGAGGGTCCACGAACGGCGTGTTGGGCGGGCTGATGAACGGAATGGCGTTGTCGGCGTGGGCCCAGTAGGGTTTGAAGCCCCGCATCCCGGCCAGCTCGATGAGCCCGGCGCCGCCCATGACCAATCCCATCTTCAATAGCTCACGCCGATTGAACCCGCCCTTCGCGATATCGCGGATCTCCTGCATATACCGGCTGACGAGCTCTTCCTGTCGTCGCCGGCCCGACTTCAAGACCTGGATGGACATGGCGCTGCCTCCCTGAGAGCTGGACGGGCTTTCGAGTCGACGTGAGTGCGGGAGTCCGAAGGCAGCGGCGGACAGACGACAGACGGGATCGCTTGAGCCACCTGAGCTCCAATCCCGAGCGTCGTTGCTGTTACGTGGTCAACTAGCCGTGACGGTAGTCAACTGACGGCCATTCGAGAATATGGCCCGACTCAGAGGCTGTCAATGCAGAAGCGTGTTACGAAACCGAGGATGATCTTGTACGCGCCGCAGTCACGGTGATCGAGCACGATGATTCTTTGGATCTTGTGACGTGGTCGTACGTGTCCCGGAGCCCGCGCCCGCCCTATTCCCTCGCCTGCCGGTGTGCAGTCACCTCGATCTCGATGCGAATCCGCGGATCCGCCAGCCCCGCCGAGATCATCGTGGCCGCGGGCCGGATATCACCCAGATACTTTTTCAGGATCGGCCAGCAGGGAGGGAAATCTTTCGTCTCCGGGAGGATATATGTCACTCGCACGACGTCCCGCAGACTGGCTCCGGCTTGCTCGAGGGCGGACTGGATGTTTCGCAGGCACTGCTCGGCCTGGTCAGTCACGCTCTCCGAGATCGTCATCGAGCGGTAGTCGAAGCCGGTCGTGCCCGAGACGAAGATCCAGTCCCCATCGACGACGGCCCGCGAGAAGCCGATCTCTTTTTCGAACGACGAGCCGGAGCTGATGAGTCGACGAGTCACCGTGTTTTCCTCCTGCCGCTGACCGAAGTACAGCGTGTGTCCCTGGTCGTCCTTGACGGCGAACTCCCGCGTGCCCCAGGGAGTCTCGTGCACGTCCTTCACGAGGCGAACACCCTTCTTCTTCAAAGCCTCGGCGGCCGCCGCGGCATCGTCGGTCTCGAGATAGAGATGGAAGTGCTCGCCGTGGTCGACGAACTCGATCGAAGGATCTTTCTCGTCGACGAGCTTGAGGTGAAAGAGCTGGCGGCCCGCCCGGATTCCCGCGTAGAAGTCCTGATACTGGAACTCGAGCGTCAATCCCACCGTCGTGGTGTAGAAGCGCACGGACTCGGCGAGATTCGTCGTCCGCAGCTGGGGGATCACGCTTGCTATCGTCATCGTCCGGAGGTCGGAGTGTTCGCGATCTACCCCTTGCCGCCCGCGGTGAAGGCCACGTAGAGCGACATCGGGCCGCGCTGGAGGAGGAGCGTGAGCCGGTCGCCCTCCTTCACGTCCTTGGTCAGCCGGTCGAAATCCGATTGCGAGCGGACCTTCT
>QHTB01000086.1 GCA_003220615.1 Candidatus Rokuibacteriota bacterium | reverse complement strand
GCGACTGGTGACGCCTGCGGCGGCGGCGGTGTCGCCCACGGCGCTCGCCCCGCGCAGGAGCTCGTAGCGAAGGATCGTCGCACCATGCACACCCGCGACCAGCGAAGAGCCGCCCACGCCGTGCCAGGTGGAATCGACGGTGACGTGGGCCCGGCCCCCACCGGTGGTCACGAAGATATCGCCGGCCAGAACGTAGACCACGCGCGGGCACGCGGTGAGAGCGAGGCGGGCAGTTTCCGTCAGGCGATCTTCGCAGAGCCGGAGCGTGTAGGCACCCATCAGGTGCCCGTGATTCTAGTATCCGCGGCGGCGGTCGACCACTTCGCGCAACGGCTGGCCACTGGCGAACCGGCGGAGGTTGTCGACCCACAGTTCGGCGACGAGCTCGTCGCGACGTGGGTGCAAGCCGCCGACGTGCGGGAAGATGACGATGTTGTCCGTCGTCCACAGCAGCGAGGTGGCGGGGAGCGGCTCCTCACGGAAGACGTCGAGCACCGCGCCGGCGATCCGCCTCGAGGCCGCGGCTTCGATCAGGTCGGCGTCGACCACGAGATCACCGCGCCCGAAATTCAGCAGCCACGCGCTCGGCTTCATGAGCGCGAGCGCCTGCTTGTCGATGAGCCCCCGCGTCGACGGCACCGAGGGCAGGAGCAGCAAGACGAAATCGGATTCGCCAAGCACCTGGCCGGTCCTGTCGGGTCCCAGCACCTGATCGACGTGGGCCATCGGTGCCGCGTCACGCTTGGTGCCGATCACTCGCATGTCGAGCGCGGCGGCCTTGCGGGCAACCTCGGCGCCGATCGCGCCCAGCCCGAGGATGCCGAGCGTCTTGCCGGAGAGCGTGTCGTTCACGCGGCGGCGCCAGCGCGACTCGCGCTGGTCGAGCACGATGCCGGGAATCTGCTTCGACACCATGAACAGGGCGGCCAGGATGTGCTCGGGCATCGAGAGACGATGCGTGCCCCGCGCGCACGTGAGCACGGCGGAGGACGGCAGGTCGGGCGAGGCGAGCCAGTGCTCGCATCCACCGGTGAGCGACTGGATCCACCGGAGCCGTGGCGCGCGATCCGGCAATCGTGGAATTGGCCGCCACGCCAGCAGCGCCTCGGCCCGGCCGAGCAGGGCATCGCCGGGGTCCCCGGACGGGTGGGAGACCACGAGATCGAACGCCGAGGCCAGGCCCGCCGACTCGGCGGCGCGCACGTACGGCGCCGGCGCCTCCGTGCAGAGCAGGACGGTCCGCGTCGCGGTCAGCCGGCGTGCCCGGCCGGCGTGGCCTCGCAGGCCGCGCCGCCGGTCATGTGGATCGAGAGGTCTTTGATCGTCGGCGAGGTGCCGCAGAGCGGGCAATTCGGATCGCGCCGCAGCCTCACCTCGCGGAAGCGCATGCCGAGCGCGTCATAGGTGAGGAGGCGGCCGATGAGGGGCTCCCCGATGCCGAGCAGGACCTTCACGGCTTCCGTCGCCTGGATCGTTCCGACCACGCCTGGGAGCACGCCCAGGACCCCGGCCTCGCTTCAGGAGGGCACGAGGCCCGGCGGCGGAGGTGTCGGGTAGAGGCAGCGGTAGCACGGCCCTTCGTTGGGCGCGAACACCGTGGCCATGCCCTCGAACTGGAAGATCGACCCGTGGACGTTGGTCTTGCCCGCCAGGTAGCAGGCGTCGTTCATCAGGTAGCGCGTCTCGAAGTTGTCCGATCCGTCGACGATCAGGTCGTAATCCTTGATGATGTCCATCACATTGTCCACGGTGATGCGCGTGGCCAACGGGATGACGTTGACGTCAGGGTTGAGCGCCTTCAGCGTGCGCGTGGCGGACTCGACCTTCGGCTTGCCGATGTCCGCGGTCGTGTGGAGGATCTGGCGCTGCAGGTTGGTGATGTCCACCACGTCGCCGTCCATCACGCCGAGCGTGCCCACCCCGGCGGCCGCCAGGTAAAACGCCGTCGGGGAGCCGAGGCCGCCGGCGCCGATCAGCAGCACCTTGGAGCGCAGGAGCCGCCGCTGGCCCTTCTCCCCGACCTGCTGGAGGAGGAAGTGGCGGCTGTAACGCTGGATCTGATCGGGGCCGAGCGGCAGCTCACGCACGGTTGGCAGGCCCGATTGAGCCCACTTCTGATACCCGCCGCCGAGGTTGATGACGTTCTGATAGCCGAGGTCCTTCAGGACCTTCCCCGCCAGGACCGAGCGCAGCCCGGTCTGGCAGTACAGCACGACCGGCGTCGTGGGGTCGGACACTGCGCCGGCGACCCGAAACTCGAGGAAACCACGGCTGATATTGGTGGAACCCTCGATGTGGCCGTCCCGGTATTCATCGGGGTCACGGACGTCGATCACAGCCAGGGGCTCGCGGGATTTGATCCGCCGCTGGACCTGCTCGGGGCTCTCCTCTGGCACGGCCTGCCGTGCCTCGGTAATCATCTCCTTGAGCGTCTTCATCGGGCTGATGTTACCCCCATTCCGGCCAATCGAGAATCGCGGGTTCGGCGGAATCCGGGAACCACGCTCGCGCCCCGTTCGTTTAGAGGCTGTTTCTCTGTCTCGTGCGTTCAACTTCGCCGTGGGGAGGTGATCCCCTGAAGCGGCCCGCGATGATCGAATCATAGGCAATCAACCGAGCCGACCGACCGAGGAGGTGCGTTCGGCTCTCCTGATTCGAGGAGAAGGTGATGAAGCTAAGCCTGATCGTCTCCCTGTTACGTCGTAAGAGATTCGTCCATCAAGAAGTAAAGGAGAGCGCCATGCGCCTGAACAAGCTTACCGCGGCCATACTGGCTACCGCTCTAGTCGCTTTCTCGGGCAGCTACGTCCATGCTGAGGAATTTTTTGCTCGCTTGGACGGGTTCCAGGAACTCGGAGCGCTAAATGCCCAGACCGGAGATAAAGCCTCTCAGACGGCCACCTTCACGCTGACCTACTCGAACGTGGGCACCACATCACCGAAGACCGGCACAGTGACGCAGGCGCATATCCACTTCGGCAAGGTCCACTCGAGCGGCGGCGTCATGGTGTTCTTTTGCACGAACTTGGGCAACGGACCCGCGGGCACCCAGTCATGCCCTGCGAATTCCGGGACCGTTACAGGCACGTTCACGGCGGCTAGTGTCGTAGCCATTGCAGGGCAGAACGTTAACGCCGGCGACTTCGACGCGCTCGAAGACGCGCTGACCTCGAATACGGCTTATGCGAATATCCACACGACAGCACTCCCGGCGGGTGAGATCCGCGGACAGGTCCGCAGGGGCGACGGGGACGATCATCACGATAAGCATCACGACAAGTAATTCGAGGATCGGACAGCAGCGATCGTATTGACCGTCATCCCCGGGGAATGCTGGGTGACGAATGCAGTAACGTAACGATCGTCGGGCGTCGGGCGCGGCTGCGGAGGAGAGCCGGGTCCCTCGCCGCGCACGGCGTCGACAATGGGAGGCGCTTCGACGGACGCGGAGTTGCCGAATTCGTGAGAGCGATCGGTGCTGGTGTCACTTACGCCAACGTGCATACGACTCCTCAGGTGAGATTCGCGGAGAGATCAGAACGGCTGATCACGACGGCTAACGCCACCTGAGCACCACAGGATGGGGTGAGAGGCTCCTTGCTCACCCCATCTCTGTTGTTAGTGAGCCACCATAGCAAAGCCTCGTGCGGCGGGGCTTTGCTGATGAGCAAACATCCTACGCCGTTCCTTATTCCTCTCGGGCTCAGCGGGCTGCTATAGTCGAAAGATCGTGAAGGGCATCATCCTCGCCGGCGGTTCAGGGACCCGGCTGTATCCCCTCACCATCGCAATGTCCAAGCAGCTCGTGCCGATCTACAACAAGCCGATGGTCTACTACCCGCTCTCTACGTTGATGCTCGCCGGCATCCGCGAGATTCTCCTCATCACAACGCCGCAGGATCAGGAGGCGTTCCGCCGGCTGCTGGGCAACGGCAAGCACCTCGGCATCCACATCGATTACGCCGTGCAGCCGAGCCCCGATGGCCTGGCGCAGGCGTTCCTCATCGGCCGCGAGTTCATCGGCAGGGATGCGGTCGCCCTCGCGCTCGGCGACAACATCTTCTACGGCCACGGCCTGCCCGACTATCTGCGCCGCGCCGTGCGGCGCTCCGCGGGCGGCACCGTGTTCGCGTACTGGGTCCGCGATCCCGAGCGGTACGGCGTCGTCGAGTTCGATCGCGACGGCCGGGCCGTCGGCCTCGAGGAAAAGCCGGCGAAGCCGCGCTCGTCGTGGGCGGTCACCGGTCTCTACTTCTACGACAATCAGGTCGCCAGCATCGCCGCCGGCCTCCGGCCCTCGGCGCGCGGTGAGCTCGAGATCACCGACGTCAACCGCGCGTACCTGGCGTCGGGCACGCTCCACGTCGAGCGCCTCGGCCGCGGTATCGCGTGGCTCGACACCGGGACCCACGAGGCGTTGCTCCAGGCTTCGACGTTCATCCAGACGATCGAGGAGCGGCAGGGGCTCATGGTGGCCTGCGTCGAGGAGATCGCCTTCAAGATGGGTTACATCACGGCCGAGGACGTCCTGCGCATCGCCGCCCCGATGCAGAAGAACCTCTACGGCCAGTACCTCGTGCGCCTTCTCGAGCCCGAGCCGTGATCTGCTATCCTCGCCGGAGGTCGTGACCGGATGGATCTGAGTCCCGAGGCCAAGCGCGCCTTCCAGCTGCAGTCCTACACGCCAGTGCAGGCGATCGACGGCGTCGAGCTCGTCGATCTCAAGCGCTTCAGCGACGACGGCGGCAACTTCACCGAGCTCGTCCGTCTCGGCGCCGGGCGCGCCGAGGCGCTCCGCGACTTCACCGTCCATCAGGTCAACTACAGCGAGGTCGAGCCGGGGGTCATCAAGGCGTTCCACGTCCACACGCGACAGACGGACGTCTGGTACGTACCACCGTCCGATCGCATGCTGGTCGTCCTGCTCGACGTGCGCAAAGAGTCGCGGACCGAGACCGTGCGCATGCGGGTCACGCTCGGCAACGGCGCCTCAAAACTTCTGCGGATCCCGCCCGGCGTCGCCCACGGCGTACGCAACCTGGCCGTGACCACGGGCCGGGTCATCTACTTCACCGACCTGCACTTCACCGCGCAGCCGTCGCAGTGTGACGAGGGACGGCTGCCGTGGGATTTTGCGGGCGCAGACATCTGGGAACCCACCAAAGGCTGATGCGCCGCCGACTGACGCCGCCGACGGGCGCCGAGTTCGCGCGACCGACGAAGGATTAGCGGGTGAAGCTCGTCGTCACCGGCGGTGCCGGCTTCATCGGCTCCAACTTCATTCGCCACGTCCTCGCGGCTCACGCCGACGATTCGATCGTCAACCTCGACAAGCTGACCTACGCCGGGAATCTGAAAAACCTCGCCGACGTGACCGATTCGCCGCGCTATCGCTTCGTCCACGGCGACGTCTGCGACGCCAAGATGGTCCGCGACGTGCTGCGCGGCGCCGACGCGGTCGTCAATTTTGCGGCCGAATCTCACGTGGATCGCTCGCTGGTCGAGCCCGACGCGTTCTTGCGGACCGACGTCTTCGGCGTCTTCACGCTGCTGGAGGCGGTGCGCGAGCTCTCGATCCCGCGCCTCGTCCACATCTCGACCGATGAGGTGTACGGCAGTCTCGCGACCGGCTCGGCGCGCGAGAGCGATCCGCTGCGGCCGTCCAATCCGTACTCCGCGTCCAAGGCGGGCGGCGATCTCCTCGCACTGGCCTACTGGCAAACCCACCGCGTCCCCGTCGTCGTCACCCGGTCGTCGAACAACTTCGGCCCGTTTCAGTATCCGGAGAAGGTCATCCCGCTCTTCATCACCAACGCCCTCGATGATCAGCCGCTGCCGCTCTACGGCGACGGCCGGAACGTGCGGGACTGGCTGTACGTCGTGGACAACTGCACGGCGCTCGATCTGGTCCTGCGCAAGGGCAAGGACGGCGAGGTCTACAACATCGGCGGCGGGCACGAGGTCGAGAACATCGTGCTCACGCGCGACATCCTGCGCCTGACCGGCAAGCCGGAGACGCTGATCCGGCCGGTGAAGGATCGGCCGGGCCACGACCGCCGCTACTCGGTCGACTCGAAGAAGGTGCGGCAGCTCGGATGGACGCCGAAGCATCCCTTCGGCAAGGCCCTCGAGACGACGGTGGCGTGGTTCCGGGAGCACGAGGCCTGGTGGCGGCCGTTGAAGTCCGGCGAGCTCAAGGCCTGGTATCGCCAGCAATACGAGAATCGCTGATCCGCTCAATCGCTGACCCGCTCATGGAGGGGCCATGACGCGACGGCTGATCTTGACCCTGCTGCTCACGGCGGTGCTCCCGGCCGTCGGGCTGGCCACGCCACGCGAACGCGAGTACCGCCTGCATCCGAAGGACGTCGCGGCCAGCCCCTCGTACGTCCAGCGCGTCGAGCCGGCGATCGTGGCCGTCCGCGTCCGCTCCGATCCCAACGCTGCCTCCAGCGCCCGGCTGGGCAGCCGCCGCTTCGCGACCGGCATCATCTTCGACACGCGCGGCTATGTGGTGACCGTCACCTATGTCCTGACCGACGCAGCGTCGATCGAGGTCCAGATGCGTGACGGCCGCACCGTCGATGGGCGCCTGGTGGGGCTCGACCTCGAAAGCGGGCTCGGCGTGGTGAAGCTGGCCGGTGACGGCCCGTGGCCGGCGGCCCGGCTCGGCGAGTCCCGCGACGTGACCAGTGGAATGCTGACCGGTACCGTCGGCGTCGACGAGGACAACGACCTCATCCAGGTCACCGGCGCCGTGCACGCGGTGAGGCGCTTCTCGAGCTTCTGGGAATACATGCTCGATCGCGCCTTCATCGTGTCGCCGTCGAGCCCGGCGTGGGGCGGGAGCGCCGTCGTCAACGCGGCCGGCGAGGTCATCGGCGTGGCGTCGCTCAGGCTCGGCGACCCGCCGCACGTGAACCTGGCCATCCCCATCGAGAAGTTCACGCCCGTGAAGGACGAGCTGATCGCCACCGGCCGTGTGATGAGCCGCCGGCCGCGGCCGTGGCTCGGGCTCTACACCGCCGCCATCAAGGGCGGCGTCGTCGTGGACGACTTCGCGCCGGCCGGGCCCGCTCGCACCGCCGGCTTCCGCAAGGGCGACCGGATCGTCTCGGTCAATGGCGTCACCGTCGTCAGCCAGGAGGAGTTCTACGAACAGCTCTGGCGGGGCCAGGCCGGCGACGTGGTGCAGGTGGCCGTCCAGCGTGGGGGCGGCGTGCACGTGATCTCCGTGCGCTCGATGGACCGATATCTGTTGTTGCGACCGCTCACGCCCTGACGTTCCCGGTCAGGCTACACTCTGGCCATGAAGGGCGCCGCCGACACCTATCAAGGCCGGGGACTGATCGCCGATCCGATCCACCAGTACATCCTCTACACGCGGCCGGGCGGCATCCCGGGGGAAGCGACCGAGCAGGACATCATCGACACGCCGTGGGCGCAGCGGCTGCGGCGGATCCCGCAGCTCCAGTCAGCACGCTGGGTGTTTCCCGCCGCCGAGCACAGCCGCTTCCAGCACTCGCTCGGAGCCATGCACCTGGCCGGGCGACTCGCCCAGCAGCTCTATCCGTCGCTGCGCGCGATCTTTCCCGACGGCCCGTCGGCGCCGCTGCTCGAGGAGCTGCTTCGGATGGCCGGGCTCCTCCACGACGTGGGCCACGGCCCCTTCGGGCATTTCTTCGACGACAATTTCCTGATCGACTACGACCTCACCCACGAGCTGGTCGGCCAGCGCATCATCCGCGAGGAGCTGGGCGACATCATCCGCAACCTCCGCCGCAGCCCGACCGCCGCCTTCAACGCCGACGAGCGGATCGACCCCGAGTGGATCTGCTATCTCATGGGCAAGAGCTACACCCATCCACTCGAGTCCCACCCGAAGTGGCTGCCGCACTTGAAGCCCCTGCTCTCCGGCGTGTTCACCGCCGACAACATGGACTACGTGCTGCGCGACTCGTACATGTGCGGGGTCGCGGTGGGGCCGATCGACATCGAGCGCATCATCTATTACTCGTTCTTCTCCGAGAAGGGCCTGACGCTCGACCGTGGCGGCTTGCAGGCGTTCATCATGTTCCTGAACGCGCGCTTTTACATGTACACGAACGTCTACTACCACCGCACGACGCGCGGCATCGACCTCCACCTGAAGGAGATCTTCCGTGACACGATGAAGCTCGCGTTCCCCTACGACCTTCGCAAAGAGCTCCATCCGTACCTGCACCTGACGGAGTGGACGCTGCTGGAGGAGGTCGGCCGGTGGCACGACGCCGACAAGCCCGAGAAGAAATCGCTCGGGGTCGAGTGGCGCCAGATCCTCGACCGCCGGCTGCGCTGGCGGATGTCGCACGAGGTGGTCCTCGATCTCTTCGAGCCCCGCCTCGGCCAGGGCTTCCTCGACGCCGAGACCGTGGAGCGTCGCGTGCGCGCGTACCTGCCCCCGTCGCTGCGCGACTTCCCGTTCAAGATCGACATGGCGCTGCAGGATCCGCGGCCGCTCAACCCGCTGAAGATGGGCGACCGTCAGATCTACGTCTACGACGCCAGCCGCGACAAGGTGACGGCCGAGCCGCTCACCGAGCTGCTCAAGTACCTGCCGGGGAAGGTCGCCCAGTGCCGCATCTTCGCGAGTAGCCACGAGCACGACGCGCAGCTCGCGACGGCGCTGGAGCGGGCGCTCGGCGAGGAGCCGCCGTCGATCGTGACGAATGTCTGAGAGCGGCGGAGGCATGTCGTGGCGCTTCGTCACCTGTGCGGCGCTGTTCATCACCTGCCTGCTCACCGCGAACATCATCGCGGCCAAGCTCGTGGTCATCGGCGGCGTCGTCCTGCCCGCCGGCATCGTGATCTTCCCGATCTCCTACATCCTGGCCGACGTCCTGACGGAGGTCTGGGGCTA
>QHTB01000085.1 GCA_003220615.1 Candidatus Rokuibacteriota bacterium | reverse complement strand
GCGCACCAGCTTCAGAGCATGGCGTTGGGGCGATCACCGGGCGATGCCTTGGATCAGGCCATCGATGGTCTTCGGGGCGTGGATTGTTTCCGATTCAAGCGGGCACGAAAGCTGCTGAGCAGCGTGGCGAAAAACGACCATGACCTAACACGGGTTCGAATCCCGTTGGGGCCACCACCGAACTTACGTAAATTAAGTTCGCGAAAGCTCTAGAGACCGAAGCGTCAGCACGCTGCGGCGCGGAGGGTGCGTCGGCCTGAGCAACGGCACCCACACTCCGCGGCAGTAGCGCGCAAGTGCGGAATCGGCGAGCCATGGGCCCGTGTAACGGACGTTCACCGAACGGCTCAGTTCGTCGAGCTGGAACCCCGTCACACCGCTCTCTCCATACGGGTACCCGAAGCGGCGCAGCGCTGCCGCCAACCGCACGGTAGCCGCGTGGGCACCGACCTCGTTGCGCATCCGAGCCGGTGTCACCTGGCCGCGCGCCACTATGGTTCCCCAATCGAATGTCTCGCTGACGATCGACCCGAAAAGAATCAAAGCGCGAAGTCGGGCGCCCTCGAAGTCTGAGAGGGCGCGCGCGACCAGGTAGGTGCCGAAGCTATGGGCGATGACGGACGGCGGACCGTGACGCGCGCGCACCCGGTCGTACAGCGTGAGGAAGCGCCGCACGAGTTCAGCCGCGGTCCCTCCGGTGGGGCGAAGGAACGCGGTCCAGGCCACTCGACGGGAGTAACCGAACCACACGGGCTGACTGCCGGCCGCACGAATCGCGCCCGCGCATCCAGCCGCCCACTGGAGCCAGGGATCCCGCCACAGCCAGAGCCCGGGCACCAAGATCACAGCGGTACACGGCGGCAGCCGACCCGATGGCGTCCCTCGCAACTTGCGGTGCATCGGCGGAGCCACCGTAGCGCGGCCCTGCCTACTCGTCAATTTCACACCTCTGATGCGCGTCTAGGTCGGAGCGGTGGCAAAGGCGACAAGCCTGCTGACCTTCCCATGGGAGCAGCCCACTCGGTTCAAGCTGATCGTCAACATGAAGACCGCGAAGGCGCTCGGGCTGATGATGCTGCAGTTGCTGCTGCATACCCGTTGGGGTGGTTCTCCTTTTGACGGGCAGGTGGTCAGTAAGTGACGAAAAACTCGAAGGTCAGCGTTCGCTTCCACAATTCAAAGCGGGCCCCCGCAACCATGGACGACGAGGGGTTAGCGGACGCAGCAACCGCTAACCCCTTTTCGTTTCCCCAGACCTCACCCAGGAATTGGTTCTCCTGGTGGGTCATGGGAGCGCTCCTGCGGCAAGCTGCTCTGAGCCGGCGGACTGGCTCAGAGCGTCAGCGCGACGACGAGATCGTGCCCGCCTCCCGGGGCACGCCGGCTTCCACGCCCTCCTCAACGACTTGATAGGTGTGCCATAGCGGTAGAAGCCCGACTACGCTGAGTCCTATGGCATAGCAGCCGCCGCATTCTTGATCGCCTGGCGGATGCGGCCGTAGGTCGCGCAGCGGCATATGTTCTCGATCGCGTCGATGTCGGCGTCGCTCGGGTTTCTCTTGGTCTTCAGTAGCGCGACGGCGTTCATGATCTGCCCCGGCTGGCAGAAGCCGCATTGCGGCACATCGAGATCGAGCCACGCCTGCTGGACCGGGTGCAGCGTGTCGCCGTCGGCGAGGCCCTCGATCGTGACCACACGCTTGCCGGCGACCGACGAAACCGGGGTCACGCAGGTCTGCACCGCCTTGTTGTTGACCAGGCAGGTGCAGGCTTTGCAGACGTTGACCCCGCAGCCGTACTTTGGGCCGGTGATGCCGAGCTTGTCGCGCAGGACCCAGAGCAGTGCGAGGTCGGCCGGGGCGTCGACGCTCACCGGCTCGCCGTTCACCTGGAAGTTGTACGTGGGCATACGTGCTCCTTAGACGGTCGGCGGGACCGGCAGCTGCCCGGGCGGCGTCGGTGTGAAGGCAGGGCGCGCGTTGAGCGGGAACTTGCGCGGCTTGATGCTCGTCGCGCGCGCGTAGGCGTTGGCGATGGCACCGGCGGGCGCCGACATCGCCACTTCGCCCATGCCGGCGATCGGGTCGCCGACGTTCGGCATGATGATGATCTCGACCGCCTTCGGGAAATCCGCCATCCTCGCGAAGGTGTACTGGTTGTAGCTTCCCTCGAGAACGCCGCCGTCGCGGATCGTCAGCCCCGTCTTGAGCACCAGCGAGATCGCCTCGGCGATGCCGCCGTGGCACTGCTGCTCGATGCCCGAGGGATTGACCGGCTTGCCGACATCGATCGCCAGCGTGACGCGCGTGACTTTGCAGTTCAGCGGGTCGCGCGCATCGAGCTCGACGATCGCGGCGGAGAAGGAGCGCGACTCCATGTGCACGCCGACGCCCTGCGCGAAGCCCGGCGCCATTGCCTTGCCCCACTGCGCTGCGCCGGCGACGCGCTGCAAGACCGCTTTCGCGCGCGGCAGCCGAAGGAATTCGAGCCGGAAGTCCACCGGATCGCGATGGAGCGCCGCCGCGATTTCGTCGACGATGATCTCCTCGCAGGTGCGCGCCGGCATGATATGCACCGAGCGGTACGACACCGTGTTGATCTCGAGCGCCACCGGGTAGATCGCTTTGTCGTTGGCGCCGAAGTTGTACGGCGACGAAACCATGGTGTCGAAGAACGCCTCCTCGTACTCCTGGTTGACAGGCGTCTGAATCGCGTCCGGCGGCGTCCCGGCAGGCACCGCGCTCCCCTTGTTGCCGAAGCCGTGGCGCGCGTCGAGCCGCACGATGCCGATGTGCTGCTGGTAGGACAGCACGTTGCCCGGCGTGAGCGGGGTCGGCGGGTTGAGCGCCGCGCGGATCTTGTGGTACTGGGGCGGACGCAGGCGGGTGTGGCGGATGTCGTCGCTGCGGTGATACATCAGCTTGCAGATGCGGCCGGTCAGCCTCGACACCTGCGCCGCGACCTGTACCGGATCCCAGAACAGCCGCCGGCCGAACGAGCCGCCGCTCGGGATGCAGTGCACCGTGACCGAGCTTTCCGGCAGACTCAGCTCAGCGGCGGTCGACTGCAAGGTGATGATCGGGCTCTGCAACCCCGCCCAGATTTCAGCGCTGCCGGGCCGCACGTCGGCGATCGCGCATTCGACCTCGAGCGGACAGGCGGTCGCGGCCGGCCACTCGAACTCGCCCTCGACGGTCATCGTCCCCGGCGGGGAATCAACGAGCGGCGCGATCGCGGCCTTGAGCTGCGCCTGGATCGTCGCGTCCGACTGCCCCCGCATGTTGCCGTCGCCCCACGTGATGTCGAGCGCGCGGCAAGCGTCGTAGGCTTGGCCGAACGTCTCGGCCATCACCGCGACGGCGGGCGGGATCTTCACGACGAAGCCGCCGGCCGGGACGACGACGACGTCGAGCACGCCCGGCATCTTCCGCACCGCGTCGAGGTTGTTGACGCTCACTACGGTCCCGCGGATCTGCGACGGCATGCGGCACATGGTCGGGACGGCGCCCGGCACATCCTGGTCCATCGTGAATCTCTTCTTGCCGGTCACGATGTCGCGCGCATCGAGCTTGCGATAGCGTTTGCCGATCACCTGGTACTGAGCCGGGTCCGCCGGCGCGCCCGCTTGCGGCGGCAGGCCGGCGGCGGCCCGCGCCCTCAGCACCATTTCCTTGATGTACGGGTCGAAGGCGCGCAGGGTGCACGAACCGCCGGTGATCTGGCCCGCTTCGAGATTCGGCTGCGCGTCGGCCGAGTGGACCTTGACCTTGTCGAGCGTCACGCCGGCCTCCTCGGCGATCATCATCGCGAGCGCGGTCGCGATGCCCGTGCCCTGCTCGAGGCGCGGCATCTCGAAGGTGTAGACGCCGTCCGGGCCGAGCTTCAGCCGGACGTTCGCTATCGTCGGCGCACTCGCCTGGATGATCGAGTCGCCGACGTCTTCGTAGTCGACCGAATCGGGCGGCGTCAGGGGCAGCGGAGCCGCTTCGGCCGTCGATGGAGTCGTCAGGCCGGCGGCGGTGATGACGGGCGCGGAAGCGGCAGCGCGCAACAGCCGCCGACGGCCGATCGCAACGGACGTTGCGGTTCCGGTCAGAAAGGTTCGTCGATTCACGGAGACACCCCCTTCGGTGTCGATGCCCGCCCCGATTCGCGGAAGAACGCAGCTACCAGATCTCGCTCTTGGCGACTGGCCGTGAAGACGATCGCGGCCGGTCGAGGGCTCGCGGTTCGGTGCAAGCACTTTGCCACCATCGGTTCCCAACAAATCCACGCCGTTCGGGTCGGAGGTCGGGCAGCGGCATTCCGCTTCTGAGCAATCAATTCGTTATGATGGGCTCCCCGCGCCCCGCGCGCTGCGGGAGTACGTTAGACGTCGCCGCGCTGTACGTGAGGCGCGGGCGAGAACCTACGCGGGGGACGCGAGGGCGGTCAGGAACTCATGAGGCCCCGGTCCTTGGTGAGCCTGTAGATCTGCAGCGTCAGGCGCCGCTCTACGCAGCTCGTGTTCCGGAGCTCGGTCCCGAAATTCGAGGCGTTCAAATCTTGGCGAGCGCTTCTCGTTCCCTTACTGACCTTGGTGACCGTCGCCGTTACAGGGTGGATGCAGTCGTCACAACTCGCCCGGACAGGGGAGGCAAACGACGGAAATCGCGAAGATGGTGCTCGACCAGCTGAATACGAAACAATCGACACGGATCAAGCTACGGGAGCGCGTGACACGGGCGCCAGCACCAATCTCGCGCGTATCCGGATGATCGTCCACCACCAGGATCGTGAGGCCGGCCCCGAGCTGACGTAGTGTCGCAGGCGCTCGACCGTCGCGGGAGGATGCCCGCTGATGTCGTACGCCACTTCGGTCTCGTCTCCCGATGCTCGCCACAGCTGACGGCTGGATCTATGAGGAAAAAGTCGACGGCTGGCGCATCATCGGCGCCCGTGTTCGCGGCCACGGCCTTGGGCGTGTTCTGGACGTGAACTGGCCCCAATACCGCCCAAGAACACCGAAGCCGTCGTGTCGTAAACGCGAGGCAGGGGACGGTTGTAGTTGGGTGGCTTTGGCTGGAGTTACGTGCTAGGGCGGGCTCATAACCCAAACGTCGCTGGTTCGAATCCAGCCCCGCAACCAGTGGGATCAAGGGGTTGGCGCGCACCGCGCCAGCCCCTTCGTCGTTTCTGCTCCCATTTTGCTACCGGCGCATCGCGTTAACGCTCGCGCTGTCGTCGTCGGATGTCGCCGGCCGACCGAGATCGAGCTGGTCCAGCTTCTTCGCCTCCGCTGCGTGAACGTCCGGCATCAGATGCCCGTAGCGATCGAGCGTCGTCTGGATGGAGGCGTGGCCGAGCTGCGCCTGGATGTACTTGGGATGGGCGCCCTGCGCGATGAGCAGGCTGGTGTACGTGTGGCGCAGGTCGTGGAAGCGGATCCGCCGGACGCCCGAGCGATGTGGGGTGAGCCGTCCGCCATCAGGGTGGCGAGGTGCGCGAAATTTGGGCGGTCGATGAGCGCCATGGCTTCGGCGGACAATGGTGTGGGCATGGATACCCTCCTCGGCGTTTCGATGGGCTGCCGAAGAAAAGCAGATCTCAAACCAAAGCTCAAGGGTTCCTGTCGGACCCTCACTCCGCGAGAAAAAGAAGATCCGGCGGGCGGGCTGGATGAACTAATGGCGGTGCCACGGCGCTCACGTTGGGAGCCGACGCTCTCGGTCTTCCCGAACCAGCTCCGCGTCGGCGATCGGCTCACCGATGCGG
>QHTB01000084.1 GCA_003220615.1 Candidatus Rokuibacteriota bacterium | reverse complement strand
GGCATGAAGTGCGGGCGCGCGTTCGGCGGCCGGGGGCCCCCGGCTTACGTCACGGCGCGCGGATCGGTGCCGAAGCGCTGCGCGATCAGGCTGCAGATTTCGTCGAACTTGATGCCCTTGCGGATCGGCTTCAACGAAGGCAGAGCGATGATCGAGCTTCCCATCCCGGCGGGGTGCGAGTACTTCGTGTCTCCGTAGTCGATGACGAGGTCCGCCTCGTCGCGGACGGCCGGCTCCACGTCGGCGAGCTTGTATTTGCTGCCCGAGAGGGACCGGTTCGCCGAGGAGCCGAGCACCGGCACGCCGCGAG
>QHTB01000083.1 GCA_003220615.1 Candidatus Rokuibacteriota bacterium | reverse complement strand
TGTGGCTATCCACGCGACGCTGCCGCCGCGCTCCTGGTCGAGCTCGATGGCCTCGCCGTCGGCATGGACGCGCAGGTCGCCCACATCGTGGAGGCCTGTCGCGACTCCGGCGCCCGCGAGGTCCGCGCCGCGCGTGACGAGGCCGAGCGGCAGCTGCTCTGGAAGGGCAGGAAGTCGGCCTTCGGCGCCTATGGCCGCGTGTCGCCCGCGTACATGGTGATGGACGGCGTGATTCCAAGAACGAAGCTGCCCTACGTGCTCTCGCGCGTGAATGAGATCGTCGCGGCCCACGGCCTGCGCGTCGGCAACGTCTTCCACGCGGGCGACGGCAACCTCCATCCCAACATCCTCTACGACCCGCGCAAGCCGGGTGAGGAGGCGCGTGTGGTGGAGGCGGGCGCCGAGATCATGCGGCTCTGCGCCGAGGTCGGCGGCTCCATCTCCGGCGAGCACGGCATCGGCCTGGAGAAAGCCGACTTCATGCCGTTCATCTTCTCGGTGGCGGATCTCGAATTCATGCGCCGGCTCAAGCAGGCGTTCAACCCGACGGGCCGGTGCAACCCCGGCAAGGTCTTCCCGACGCGGAAGTCGTGCGGCGAGGCCGGGCCGGTCGCCTACCGGCCGCACCCCATCGAAGAGAAGGGACTCGCCCAGCGCTTCTAGCGCGGGCGAGACGATCGCCCGTGGACATCGCGGTTCTCGACAAGCTCCGGGCCGTCGTCGGCCCCACCAACGTCCTCGGCACCGTGGAGCTCGCGCCGTACGTCGTCGAGGGACGCACTCCCGAAGCCGCGCTCGTTCCCGGCTCGGTGGACGAGGTGCGGGCCGTCGTCGAGATCGCGGCCGGCGCGGGAATCCCGATCGTGCCCTGGGGTGGGGGCACCGCCGCCGCCGTCGGCACACCGACTCCGCAGGCTGGAATCGTCCTGGACCTGAAACGCCTGGGTCAACTGGTCGAGCACGAACCGGGCGATCTGACGGCGACCGTCGAAGCCGGCATGACGATGGCCGCGCTCCAGTCGGCGCTGCGGGCCCGCGGGCAATGGCTCTCGCTCGATCCTCCCGATCCCGAGCAGGCGACGATCGGCGGTGTCATCGCCGCCAACGCGTCAGGGCCGCGGCGACATCTGTACGGGACGGCTCGCGATCTTCTGATCGGCGTGACCGTCGTCACCGGGGATGGCGTCGTGGTCCGCGGCGGAGGCAAGGTGGTCAAGAACGTCGCCGGCTACGACCTGCCGAAGCTGTTCGTCGGCTCCCACGGAACGCTGGGCGTCATCGTCAGCGTCACGGTCAAGCTCCGCCCGCTGCCGGACGACGAGCGACTGGTGGCGGTGGTCTTCGATCGCTTGAAGGATGCCGGCGCCGCCGCGCGCGCCGTGGTGGCCTCCGACTTGATTCCCAATGCGCTCGAGATTCTCGACGCCGAGGCGGCGCGTGCTCTCGGGCTTCAGTCGGCGGAGGGCCCCGGCCGATACACCCTGGTCGTCGGCTTCGATGGGGTCCGCGAGCAAGTCGAGTGGCAGTGCAGTGAGCTCGGGCGCATTGCAGCGCAGTTTGGCGGCCACGCCGCAGGAGCACTGCCGGCCGAGGCATGGCCACGGCTCGCGTCGGCGTCCCGTGACGCCTTCGATGCGCCGGCCGCCGTCATGAGGCTCGTCGTCCTGCCCGCCGCTGTCTCCGAGGCGATCGAGCAGGGCACGAACGCGGCGCGCCAGCGGGGGCTCAGGAGCGCATGGAGCTGCCACGCGGGCGTCGGCGTCATCACGGCGGCTCTCGCCAGCGGCGCTCCTCCCGAGCCCGGTCCGATCGCGAGCGTCCTCCACGAGTGGCGGGCACTGGCGAAGGCCGCCGGTGGCCACGCGACCCTGGACTGGGCGCCGCTCGCAGTGAAGTCGGCCGTCCCCGTGTGGGACGATGCCGGCGCTGCGGGACGGATCATGCAGCGACTCAAGGCGAGCCTCGATCCCCACAACGTCCTGAACCCCGGACGCTTCGTGGCTGGGATCTGAACGCGATGGCCCACGCGACGTCCGAGCACCCGGCCTCGCCCACGCCGCTCCGCCTTCACGGGCTGAGCGTCGATGGCGTGAACCAGTGCGTTCACTGCGGCCTCTGTCTCGCGTACTGTCCGACGTTTGCCGAACTCGGCACCGAGATGGACTCGCCGCGCGGCCGGATCTTCCTGATCAAGTCGCTCGCCGAGGGCCGTATCGCGCTGACCGACTCGGTCACCGAGCATCTGTCGCTCTGCCTCGATTGCCGCGCGTGTGAGACCGTCTGTCCTGCCGGCGTGCCGTATGGACGGCTGATCGAGGCCGCGAAGGCCGAGATCGAGCGTCAGCGTCCGGGCGGTCTCGTGCGGCGCGCGTTTCGCTGGCTCAACTTCGGGGTGCTCCTGGGTCATCCCGGCGTCCTGAAGGCGGCCGCGGCAGGTCTCAGGTTCTACCAGGCGTCCGGCCTCCAGAGTGCAGTCCGCAAAAGTGGCCTTGTGCGACTGCTACCTGGAACGCTTTCGGCCTGGGAGGCGCTGTTGCCGCCTCTGCCGGCGAGTGCCGAGCGACAGCCACTCCCCGCCCTCATCCCCGCAGACGGCGCTCGCCGTGGGCGGGTGGCCTTGCTCAGTGGGTGCGTGCAGTCGGTCGTCTTCGGCGCCCACAACCGCGCGACAGCGCGCGTGCTGGCCAGGAACGGCTTCGAGGTGGTCGTGCCGGAAGAGCAGGGTTGTTGCGGCGCGCTCAACGCGCACGGGGGGGATCACGCCCGGGCGCTCGACATGGCCAAGCGCACGATCGAGGTCTTCGAGCGGCAGCGCACCGACGCCGTCATCGTCAACACGTCCGGCTGCGGCGCTCACATGAAAGCCTACGGCGCGCTGCTGGGCGACGATCCCGCCTGGGCCGAGCGAGCGCGCCGGTTCTCGGCATCGGTGCAGGACGTCGCCGAGTTCCTCGCGCGGGAGGCGCTCCGCGGTCCGCTGCACTCCGTGCCGATGACGGTCACCTATCACGACCCCTGCCACGTGGTGCACGGCCAGAAGATCCGGACCCAGCCGCGCGCGCTCCTGGCGCAGATTCCCGGCGTGAAGATCGTCGATCTGAAGGAGTCGGACTGGTGCTGTGGCTCGGCCGGGATCTACAACCTGACCCAGCCCGAGATGGCGACCCGTCTGCTCCATCGAAAGGTGCAGAACGTGCTGGCGACCGGGGCCGAGGCCGTCGTGACGGCGAATCCCGGGTGTATTCTTCAGATCCAGGCCGGACTGCGCGCTCACAACACGAATGTGCCGGTGCTTCATCTCGTCGAAATATTGGACAGGGCATACCGATGACCGACGCAGCGTCAACACCACGGGAACACAAGGCGACCGCACCACGGTCGATCGGCTGCTTCGTGCTCACGATCTCCGACACCAAGACGCCGGAGACCGATACGAGCGGCGGCGTCATCCGGGAATTGCTCAATGCCGGAGGCCACACCGTGGTGGGCTCGAGCATCGTGCGTGACGAGCCGGCCGACGTCCAGCGCGTCGTCCGGAACGCGTGCGCCGATCCCAAGGTGCAGGCCGTGATCCTCACCGGCGGCACCGGCATCACGTCGCGCGATTCGACGTACGAAGCCGTGGAAGCGCTGCTCGACAAGCGACTCCCCGGTTTCGGCGAGCTCTTCCGGATGCTTTCCTACCAGGAAGTTGGTGCCGCCGCCATGCTCTCACGCGCCCAGATGGGCGTGCGCGACCGTCGCATCGTCGTCTCGCTCCCTGGCTCCCCGAATGCCTGCCGACTCGCCTGCGAGAAGCTGCTCATACCGGAGCTCGGTCACCTTGTGCGGGAAGTCAGCCGCTAGCGCTGTCCTCGCCGGGTTGCTGCTGATCGTGGCCCAGCTCGGCGGCAGCCTGCGCCCGAACCCTGCGCTCAACCAGCTTGATCGCGCGGTCCGGCAGCCGCTGCCGACGCTTCCGCCGGCGCCGGCGCCGCGCTCCGACCAGCTCTGGGTCCCCGATCGGTACTTCCCGTCGACCACCGGGAGCAACATCCACGTGCCAGGCCACTGGGAAAACCGCCAGTCGGACGGGCAGTATTACCTCCCACCCCTCCCGGCCTGCACCTCCGCTGGCCAGTGCGTCACGACGCCCGCCGGCGTTCGACCGCAAGCCCCGGACAACCGCCAGTCGCCCTGAGTTCCGTCGGCTGGCATGGGTGAGCGAGCATCAGCGCTATACTCGATCAATGGCATTTCCGGGGAGGATGCTCCATGCGAGGTAGTGGTTCCCGAGTGCTCGTGGCGGTAGTGGCCCTTGCCGGTGTTCTGATCGGAGGGGTAGGACCCGTTCTGCCCGCCGATGCTCCCGCCGACAAGGTGCTGACCGCTCCGCCCGAGCTGGCGCGCTTCAACGACCTGCTGGCCGATCTGGCTGAGCGGCTGAAGCCCGCCATCGTTCACGTGCGCGTGCGGCGCGAGGCTCCGACCAGCACCGACGACAGCCAGGAGCCTCAAGAGCGGCGCGCGAGCGGCTCGGGGTTCCTCATCGATCCCGAGGGCGTGATCGTGACCAACGCCCACGTCGTGGAGGACGTCACCACCGCGCAGGTCCGGCTCTTCGACGGCCGCCGCTTCACCGGGAAGGTCATCGGCCGCGACAGTCGCGTCGACCTCGCATTGCTCAAGCTCGACGGCGTCAAGGGCCTGCCCACCCTCGCGCTGGCCGACTCCAATCGCGTCCGCGTCGGCGAGTTCGTGCTGGCCCTCGGCCATCCCTTCGGCCTCGAGCACACCGTCTCGTTCGGGATCGTGAGCCGCAAGGGCGCCCCGCTCACCGTGGCTGCCCCGGGCTTCGACTTCATCCAGACCGACGCCGCGATCAACCCCGGAAATTCCGGCGGTCCGCTCGTCAACATGGCCGGGCAGGTCATCGGCGTCAACAGCATGGCTGCGCGCAACGGCTCGATCGGCTTCGCCATCCCGTCCAACGTCGTGAAGATGCTGACGCCGCAGCTCATGGCCAAGGGTACGGTCGAGTGGGGCTGGCTCGGCGTAAGCATCACCGAGGTCGGCGACGACGACGTGCCGCGGCTCAAGCTCCGCGATTCGCGGGGCGTGCTGATCCGGTCCGTGATGCCAGGCGAGCCCGCCGATCAGGGCGGGGTGCGGCCGAACGACGTCATCGTCGCCCTCGATGGCTCCCCGATGGAGGGCCCTCGCGATCTCCAGCGCGTGGTCGCCTCCACGCCGGTCGGCAAGAAGATTCGGGTGACGGTGCTTCGTGACGGGCGGGAGCAGCAGCTCGACGTGACGATCGGACGCTACAAGGCGAGCGACGAGCGCAAATAGCTAGGCGCGCGCCCGCGGCGCCTGAAGCGCTGCCAGCGTGACCTTCGCCCACGGCTCCTCCAACGTCGGCGCCGGACCGTAGGCGATGGCCTGCGTGATCCGCATCCCGCCCTCCCAGTCGGCCGCAGCGTCCTCCAGCACCTCGTCCACTGCGAGCAGGAAATAGCCGAGGCCGAAGGGTTCCCCGCCCGCGACGGGCAGGGGGCCGTCGAGCGATCGCAGCTTCACGTAGACGATCGTGTCCGGCTCTACCGCGATCAACGTGGCGGTGCCCCGCTCGGCCATGTTGCGCGCGCTGCGGCTCGCGGCCTGGATGACGAGGCCGAGCGTGCCCGCGTCGTACGCGCGGATCTCCAGATAGCTCACGAGCATCGGGTGGGGCCGCCCCGCCGCGTCCACGGTCACGAACGGCATGCCGATGCCGAGCCGGCGCGCCAGGTCGCGCTGAGAGAAGCGATCGACCAGCGCGGGAGTCAGCCGCGAGCCTCGACTCACCGTCATCTGGTGTCCGGTGGGTCGAAGCCGACCGAAGCGAGCGCGGCCCGTCCGGAGTCCGACAGGAGGCGCTCGATCAGGGCGCGCGCCGCCTCGGGCGCCGCTGTCGTGGCGAGGACGGCCGCGGAGTACGACGGGCGGGCGCCGAGGTCGGCCGGCAACCGGCCGACCATCTGCAGTCCCTCGCGCACGACGATCTCGCTCACCGGCGAGACGGCCAGCTCGATCTCGCCGCGCGAGACGGCGTCGAGCGCCTGCGTGCCTTGCGCGAACAGTCGGGGCTTGTCACGGACCGCGTCGGCGATGCCGAGCTCCGCGAGGACGCGCGCGAAGATGATGCCGCCGGTACCGCCGCGAGCGGGATCCGCGTAGCCGATCGACCGGGCCTCGAGCAGCGCGCGCCGCAACGCCGCGCTCGTTGAAACGTCGAGCATCGGAGAGCCCTTCCGCACCGCCACGCCGATGAAGATCACGCCGACCTCGGCGCGCGTGCCTCGTCGTGTGAAGCCGCGAGCCTCGAGATCGGCGACGGCGGGCGTGGTGCTGATGATCACGTCACCGGCCGTTCCCGCCGCGGCGTGCGACGCCAGGCCACCGGCAGTGCCGGTCACGAGTCGAAACCCGACTCCGGTCGCCGCGCGATGCTCGTCCCCGACGCGGCTCACCGCCGTGGCCAGGGCGTTCGGGCACAGCACGACGAGGTCGGCTCCACCGACGACCGCCGCGTGAAACAGAGTAACGACGGGGGCGAGGGCCGCGATCCGCCTCATGGCAGCGTGATCGGCTCGTCGACGAAGACCGTGTACTTGCGCGGCTTCACGGCGGCGTGGGTGGGATCGACGTACACGATCGAGGACTGGCCGCGAATGGCGCGCGGCAGGATGGAGACCCGGATGAAGCTCGTCGGCGTCGTGGCCGAGGCGATCGCGTGAACCGGCTCGATGCCGCTCTCGAACCACGCGTCACCGGGCTTCATGACGCGCCCGTGCCGAGCGGCAATGCGGACCTCGAGCTCGCCGGCGATCAGGCAGCGGACGCCGCTGCCCTTGTGACGGTGCGGCAGCGCCTCGCCGCCGACAGCGAAGTCGACGCGGTCGCAACGCATCAGGTACTCGCCGGTCTCGTCGAGGGTGAGCAAGGGAGAGTTGAGCAGGCGACTGGTGACGCCTGCGGCGGCGGCGGTGTCGCCCACGGCGCTCGCCCCGCGCAGGAGCTCGTAGCAAAGGATCGTCGCACCATGCACACCCGCGACCAGCGAACAGCCGCCCACGCCGTGCCAGGTGGAATCGACGGTGACATGAGCCCGGCCCCCACCGGTGGTCACGAAGATATCGCCGGCCAGAACGTAGACCACGCGCGGGCACGCGGTGAGAGCGAGGCGGGCAGTTTCCGTCAGGCGATCTTCGCAGAGCCGGAGCGTGTAGGCACCCATCAGGTGCCCGTGATTCTAGTATCCGCGGCGGCGGTCGACCACTTCGCGCAACGGCTGGCCGCTGGCGAACCGGCGGAGGTTGTCGACCCACAGCTCGGCGACGAGCTCGTCGCGACGTGGATGCAAGCCGCCGACGTGGGGGAAGATGACGATGTTGTCCGTCGTCCACAGCGGCGAGGTGGCGGGGAGCGGCTCCTCTCGGAAG
>QHTB01000052.1 GCA_003220615.1 Candidatus Rokuibacteriota bacterium | reverse complement strand
CGGTCGGGGAGCGCAACGCCGCAACCTTCTACGGCTCGGCGCCGCTGTATGCGCCGAATAGCCGCGACGGCAGGTTGCTCCTCGAGCCGGGACAGACGGGCTACTACGTCCCCAGCTCGGTGTTCAATTCCGCTTCACGATCAACCGGGAACGGGATCTGCTGGCGGCATCGTCGCCACATCATGACAGCTCGTGTTCTCTCGATGCTCGCCATGCTGGCGGCACTCTGGCTGCCCGCCGGCCTGCCTGCGGCGTGGGGGCAAGCGCCTCCGGGGAGCACCGCTCCGTCCAAGGCTCCTCCGGCGCCGACGGCGA
>QHTB01000053.1 GCA_003220615.1 Candidatus Rokuibacteriota bacterium | reverse complement strand
CACCTACCCCAAGCTAACGGCTCACAGCACGACGAACACGAGGATGCCGACCTCCCTGAGTCCTCGAATGCACGCCCGCTACTTCACCTGGTACCCGCGGCCACCCATGCAGGCGCCATAGGCCTGGTCGTACCGCTGGAGGTTGGCCTGCTGTTGCGCTTGCGCCTGCTCGTTTGCCGCCGCCGCATCTCGGTTCGCGCGCCCCTGGCGCATGAGACCTGCCGCCGCTCCGACTCCGGCGCCGATCGCCGCGCCCTTGCCGGCATCCCCCCCGATGGCGCCGCCGACGGCGCCGAGGGCGGCGCCTCTGGCACCGCCCCTGATCGCTCCGCCCTGTTGCGGCGGCGCGGAGGCGACCTGTACGGGTTGCGAGGGATTCACGCCGGTCTGGCCCTGTGCCCAGTTGTGGCAGTCGAACTGATCGCGCTGGAACTGGTCCTGGCCTTGACCCTGCTTGGGATACACGAACACTTCGGCACCGGCCGCGCCGGCGAGCACCAGCAATCCCAGCACCGTGCTGACGGTCATCAGTCGCTTCATGTCTCTCCTCCTTGGAAGACCGTCACCGCGCCAGCGGGACAAGCTTGGCCAGCTCGGCGTTGATCACGGCGTCGAGCTTGTTGTCGATCTGGAAGAAGCGGGCGACCTGCTTGGCCGGAATCACCTTTCCGAAGCGCGGGACGAACGTCGACTTCACGCCGTTCCGGGCACGGTCGATGCTGAGGTATTCGTCGAGCATCTTCCTGGCCGCTTCATCGGTGAGGCTGTCGTAATTCTCCAGGTAGCCGACGAGGAGTCTCACGAACCGGTCGTTGACCTTCGCCATCTCCTCCCGGTACTCCCGGTAGAGCGGCCAGAACACGTCGGCATCCTTGGGCGCAAGGTCCATGGCGGCCGTCACCAGCGCCTGCCGACGCACCTGGATGGAGGCACGCGTCAATTCGATATCGCTCGTGATGTCCCCCTGGAGCAGGTCGTCCGTCTTCATCTCCGGTGCGGGCTGCGGGGCGGCCGTCTGAGCGAGTGCCCCGCCTCCCCTGGGCGTCAGGGCATAGAAGGCAATCCCGAGCACGATCATCAGTCGCATGGTGCTTCTCATTCCGCCCTCCTCATGTCGCACTTTCCGTATGTCGCGCTTTCCGTCTTCACGCCGCGGTCTGCGAGACCCTATCAGCCGGCGAAAATTCTCGACATAGGACTTTGGTCCAACATCCTCACCCTCAGTTCGCCTGGATCGTGAGCTGTGGGGGCGGCGTCTTTTCGCCCGTGTCGGCGAGCGTCATGACGATCAGCAGGAACGTGAACACGCCCTTGGACCTCAGATCGCTGTCGTCGATCCAGTACCAGTGATCGCGATAGTTGACCGCCGTGAACGGAGCCTCTGGCCTCGACTTTCCACTGGCGATGCGCATGGCCGACGGCGGCTGCCCCTCGGTCGGGCGCGGCGATGGAGTGGCTCGGCCCTCTCGCACGTGTTCTTCGGGAGCGATCACGGTGGACGCCAGCTCGATGAGGATCTGCATTCCGGAACGCGTCTGGAGGGCGATCACGTCGTCGCGGTCCGCCACGGTTCCGTAGATGATCTGAAACTGGGATTTCTCCGGATTCAGTCCCAGGATCTTTCTCACGGTCTCCCGCTCGGCCTGGATCTCCGGCGGGATCTCCTTTGCGGGAAAGGTCATGACGAGGCCTTCGCGCTTGTCTTCCTTGTTGACGACGACGCGCAGTCCCATCGCCTCGGATTCCTGGATCCGGCGCATCGCGGTGATCAGCGTCCAGAATTCCGGTTCTGCCGACTTGGCCCGCCCGCCGCCTCTCGAGTTCGAGACGCCGTTCACGCTCTGCACGACGAGCTGGAACAGCAGGTCGATCGGGTAGCCAGCCTCGACCAGCTCCAGCAGCCGGATCGGCGGGACCGACGTCATCATCGTCCGGATGAAATTCGAGCCCGTCAATGGCGTGTACGTCACCGTCGGTCGATCCGTGTACCTGCCGGCGGCACCCAGAGTGAAGAAGTTCGATGCGAAGCCCCCGACAGCGCCCCCGCCGGGGGACACAGTTCCTGCGGCCGAGATCACCGTTTCCAGCTGGTAGGCGCTCACGATCTGTCCGATGTCCACGAAGATCGGCGTGTCCATGTAGCGCAGCTTGACGATGTTGAGGAGCATCTGGTGCTTCCATGAATTGGCCACGGCCGTCGTGAAGTCGAGCCGGTCACGATCGAGCGTTGCCGCACCGAAGCTCATGCAGCCGGCGAGGCTC
Source organism: Candidatus Rokuibacteriota bacterium (assembly GCA_003220615.1). GTDB lineage: Bacteria > Methylomirabilota > Methylomirabilia > Rokubacteriales > CSP1-6 > 40CM-68-15. The sequence goes on along the minus strand of QHTB01000053.1, from coordinate 47,191 downwards.
AACGCGGCAGCGAGCAGAGCAGCCCGTGATGCGGACATCTTCATTTGGGAAAGAGGAACTGGAGCGTGAACGTGAAGGTCCATACCGCCGCCCCCGCGGGCCGCTCGACGTTGTAGTAGGCCTCGGCCTGGAGATTGAGTGATTGCCGCGCGATCTGCACGACCTTACCCACGCCGCCGCCGATCGGGACGGTCCAGCGGTCGCGCGAGGGCGCCTTCCAATCAGCGGTCACCTCCGGGCCGGTCGTGAGAAACCAGCCGTCCGGCAGGTTGTAGCTGATGCCCGGCTGGAGAAGCATCTGGTTCACGGCGGGGCGCGTGCTGTCACCGGCGAACGACCAGACGTTGTTCACCAGAGCTCCCACGACCCACGGACCCGTGGTGAGGACGCCAGCGACGGTGGGACCGATCCCCCACTTGCCTCCGCCGAGGACCTCCGCCGATGCCGTCGGGAAACGGATGATGGGCCCGAAGCCCCAGATGAACGCCTCCGAGCTCGGAGGCGACAGGAACAGCGACAGGTCGGTATCGCCGAGGCCGAACGTGCTTCCTTGACCAGGATCGATCTCCGGCTGGTTGATCACCGCGAGGATGGTGCGGGTGACCAGATTCCAATCGCCGGGGAGATGGAACGGGATCACCGGCTGGATGTTGAGCGTGTACTGCGTGTCGTGGCCGGGGCCAGACCCGAAGTTGAAGTTGTGCTGCATCGGGACGTTGATGATGTCCGGCAGGGGATTCTTCGCCTGCTTGGCCAGATCGGTGAGGCTCGGCTCCGCTTGCTGCGCGTGGACGCCGGGGCGCCATACCGCGAGCAGCAAGGCAATGAACATACCGCCGGCGAGGAAGCGCCGGATTGTTAGCTCGCCTTGAGCCAGGTCTGCGTCTTGTAGAAGAGGCCGACATAGCCGCGGACCTTCAGCTTTCCGTCCTCGACCCACACCTCGGCCTTGTAGACCTTGCCGTCTTCGGGATCCATGATCGTGCCGCCCTTGTAGCGATCTCCGCTCAGGCTGAGGTCTTTGATGATGACGAGCCCGACGATGGGTTGGTCCTTGTCGGCGCCCGTGCACTTGGTGCACATCTTCGGCTTGCCCTGTTCGTCGTTCGGTTCGGCGAGACCGGTGATCTTGCCGAAGAGCTTGCCCCCCTGCTCGTACATCTCCACCTGGGACCTGACCTTGCCGCTCTTCTCGTCGACCGTCTTCCACGTACCCGGCACGTCGCTCGCCAGAAGTGTACCGACGCCGAACAGCATGACCACCAGCACCGCGGTCACCAGCGTTTTCATCGACCCTCCTTCGCGAAGGATTCGCGAGATCAGGGCGGCATCTTGCGCCAAACGCTGGGAAGGAGGGTATGGGACTTTAGGCCAATACCGCCTCGAAGAGGTTCACCCTCTAATGGGGCGACGGTTCCTGACACGAGGAAGGGTTGACGACATGCCGAGGCTCCAGACGATGGTCCTTCTGCTCTCGGGCGTGGTGCTCGCCGCGGTCGCGGCGGGAGCGGCCGACTACGAGACGCCCGCCAACAAGAACGTTACGGACGTCCTGCCCGCCGAGCTGGCCAAGGGCCCGCGTTACGCGGTGCGCGACCCGGTGGTCGCCGACGGCTACATGTATCACTACCAGGTGGTTTCGGACTTCGGGCCGTTCGAAGTCACGGGCACCGGCGCCATGCGCAAGCTCGCCCGTGAAATCTGGGCCATCGGCGAGCTGCGACAGATCACGGGCAGCGAGGTCTTCCTGAAGGCGCTCAAGGAGCAAGCCACCAAGCCGCTGACGTTCGCCAAGAACGTCATCACGAAGCCCGGAGAGACGTTGAGTGGCGTTCCCAAGGGCGTGGGACGCCTCTTCAGCAACTCTTCGACGTCCGTGTCGAACACGCTGGATCCGAGCCAGGAGAGCCGGACGAAGGAGCTGCTGCAGGTCGGCGCCTTCAAGCGCGAGTATGCGGGCCGGTACGACGTCGATCCGTACTCGAGCAACAAGGTGCTGCAAGAGGAGCTCGACAAGATCGGCAAGGCGGGCGCGTATGGCCTCTGGACGGCCTCAGTGGGAACCATGCCGATCTCGGGCACGGCGGGCGCAGTCATCAGCGTCACCGGGCTCTCCCAGTCGTTCAACAACCTCCTCAAGAACGAGCCGCCGGCGCGCATCCGCAGCGTCAACGAGACCAAGCTCCAGCAGATGGGCGTCGCACCGGACCTCGCCAAGCGCTATCTCGACCACACCGCCTACACGCCACGACACGACTTGATCCTCGTGGACTCGCTGGCTCGCATCGCCGGCGCGACGGGGCGCGACGCCTACCTCAACGCTTCGCTCGCCGCCTCGGACGAGGTCGAAGCCAACTTCTTCGTCAACATGGCGCAGCTCATGCGCGGGTATCACGAGACGCAGGGGCCGATCACGGCAATCACGATGATCGAGGCGCTGACGGTAGCGCAGACGCGGAGCGGGACGGCTCTGATCCCGTTCGCGCTGGACTACGGGGTATGGACGGCGAACGCCGACAAGCTCAGCCAGCATCTCAAGGCGAACTACCGGCCCGACGGGTTCAACGGCAAGTTCGAGCTCTGGGTGACGGGGACGCTGTCGCCGACCGCGAAGCAGGAGCTCCAGGGCCGTGGGTTCACCGTCGTGGAGAACGCGGGCGGCCGCTTCGAGATCGTGGACTGAGATCCGTACGCCTGTGCCTGCTTAGGGCACCTTCCCGGTCAACTGCATGATTCGCCCTGCGCGCAGGACGGTCACCTGGAACGAGTCTCCGGAGTGGAGTTTCGACAACTCTTCACGAATCTTCCCTGTATTGGCCGGCTTCATGGGATGTCCCAGCGCTTCGAGAACGATATCGCCCCCCAGGGCGAACTCCTGGCCATCGATGACCACCACCCTGGTCCCGCCGCGGAGGCCGACGTCTTCGCCCGGCGAGCCCTTGGCCACGTTCTTGACGATGTAGCCGGTCGCGTTCGCGGGCAGATTCAGCAGGTCAGCCACGTTATCGGGCAGGAACTGGCCTTCGAGGCCGCTCCAGAACGACTTCTTCTCGAGCAAGAGCTGCCGGGCGGTGTTCAGCGTGACCACGAACCCGAGGCCCTCGCTGCCGCCGGACTTGGAGATGTTGTGGCTCACGATGCCGATGACGTCGCCGGCCATGTTGAACATCGGCCCACCGGAGTTTCCCGTATTGATCGTGGCCGTGGTCTGGAAGAACTCGGCCAGCGGCATGGTGCGGTAGACGGTATTGGGCGCCCAGCGGGCGCTGATGATGCCCGTGCTCAGGGAATAGCTGAGCCCGTAGGGCGCCCCGACGATGATCACGGCGTCACCGACCTGCATGGTGTCCGAGTTGGCCATCTTCGCCACGCGCGCGGCTGCCGGCACTCGCTCGACCTGCAGGAGCGAGAGGTCGGCCGCGGGCTCCGAGGCGATCACTTTCGCCGCCACCGACTCGCCCCCCAACTCCACGGTGATCGCGTCCATCGTATGCACCACGTGGGCCGCCGTCATGACCTTGCCGTCCGTGGAGATGAGCACGCCGGAGCCCGTCTCGGCGAACTGCTTTTGACCGCTCGCGCTCACCTCGTGCCCGGTGGCCCGGATCACCACGACGGACGGCGTCACCTTGCGGAAGACTTCGCCGAGGGTCTGGGCGCCGACCGCGACGGGAACCGACATGACGACCAACGCCGTGAGAACGACTGTTCGGGTTACTCGCATGCCAGCGTCTCCTCGATCCCGAATCGATTTCGGTTGAATGTGTCGCGAATCACTGCGGCTGAACGATGATCGTCCGCATCACGGCGAGATACCGCCGGGCGACGCGTTGCACGTCGGCGGGTGTGACCTTCTTCACGTTGGTCGCGTAGATGTCGAAGTACTGATGGCCGACGCCGGCCAGCTCGGCGGCGGCCAGATACCAGGCCTGGCGCGCGTTCGTGCGACGGTCCATCGCCTGGCTGCCGACCACGTAGGAGCGCGCGACGGCCACCTCCTCCTCCGACGCCGGCTCGTTCTGGATACGCATCAGCTGCTCCTTGAGCGCGGCCTCGGCCTTGGCCACGTTTGCCGGCGCCGTCCCCAGAATGCTCACGACGGCGCCCGTGTCCACGCGCGCGGGGTACTGCGCCCCCGTCGTATATGCCAGCGCCTGCTTGTCGCGCAGGTCGGAGAACAAGCGCGAGGCCATCCCCCCGCCCAGGATTGCCGTCATGACCTTCAGCGCGGGGTAGTCGGGATCGGTGAAGGGCGGCGCGAGCGCGCCCATGAAGATTTGCGCCTGCGCTCCCGGCACCGTGAACACCTGTCGCGTGGCCGCCATCAACGGCGGTGGGAGCAGCGCCGGCGTCTCGGCCTTCCCCGGGGCTAGCGCGCCGAAGATGCGCTCGACCTGCGCGAGCACGGCAGCGCTCTTCACGTCGCCGCTGATGGCGAGCACCATCTGACCGGGCAAATACTGTCGCCGGTAGTACGCCAGGAGGGCGTCTCGATTCAGCTTCTCCACGCTCTCGCGACGGCCGAGCGGATCCCAGGCGTAGGGATTGGAGCCGAAGAGCGCGGCGCGCATCCGGTCGGACGCGACGTCGAAAGGCTTGTCGCCGCGGTTCCTGATCTGGCGAACGAGGAAGTCGCGCACTGCGCGCACGGTGCCATCGGGCATGGTCGGGCGGAGCGCGACGTCGCCGACCATCTCGAGCATCGCCTGCCAGTGGCGTGAAAGCGCAATGGCGGTGATCTCGGAGTAGTCGGCGTCGCCGTAAGCGTCGATGCTGCCGCCCATCCGGTCGGCGGCCGCGGCAATCTCTTCACCGTTCATCTTCTCGGTGCCGCGTACCAGCATGAGCTGCAGCATGTTCGAGATGCCGGCGTTGTCCGGCGTCTCGGTGCGCGTGCCCATCTTCACCAGGAGCGAATAGGCAACGAGGGGCGCGACTGGATTCTCTCGGACGACCACGGTCATGCCGTTGGGCAGACGGGTCCGGGTGACACCCACCGTTTCGGCCGAAGCCACCGGCGGAACCAGCAGGGCCAGAAGGGTCACGAGAACGAGGGCCTGGCGAATCATTTCGGCTTCCCCGGCACGAACGCGATGCGCGCGAAGGCGGTCACGGGCAGATACTTGCGCGCGGCATCCCGGATCTGCTCGCGACTGATCGTCCGCAGACGCTCGATGTAGCGAAGCTCATCGTCGAGCTTGGCGGTCGTCATCGCGATACCGTAGGCGGAGGCCACGCCATCCGACGTCTCGTAGGCAAGAGCGTGCTCCGACTCCGCCTTGGTGACCGCGAGCTCCCGCTCCTCCTCGGTCGGTCCCTCCTGCTGCAGGCGCGTGATCTCTTCGAGGATGCGTCGCTCGACTTTCTCGACATCACCCGCTTCGAGCTGCGCCTGGACGTAGATGATGCCCGTGAGCTTCAGCGTGGAGTTGTTCATGGCGACGCGGGTGACGATTCGCTCGCCGTCACGGAGCGTCCTGGCCATCCGTGAGCTCTCGCTGCCCGCCAGGATCGTGGCGACGAGATCGAGCGCCAGGCTGTCGGATTCGGCGAGGCTTGGCGCCTGCCAGCCCAGAACGAGATGCGCCTGCTGCTCCGGCCGCTCCACCCTGCGCCGAACGACCTCCTTGATCGGGGCCAGTGGCGGGACCGGAGGCGGTGTGTAGCTCGTTCGTGGGCGAACACCGAAGGTGCGGTCGACCATGGCCCGCACGGCACTCGCGTCCACCGGGCCGACCACCGAGAGGACCATGTTCTCCGGCGTGTAGTACCGGCGATTGAACTCTTTCAAGTTTGCCTGGGTCGCCGCGTTCATGGTGGCCGGCGTCCCGAGCACGGGCCTGCCGTACGGATGGTCCCCGAACACCAGGCCGTGGAGCTGCCGAACGATGGCGGTCCTCGGGTTATCGGTCTCGATGCGGGATTCTTCGAAGATGACCTGCCGCTCGGCGTCCACTTCCTTGGGATCGAACTTGGAGCGGAACGCCATGTCGTCGAGCAGCTGGATGGCCTTGCCTGTCGCCTCGCTGGGCACGAGGACCTGGAAGGTCGTGTAGTCGAACGTCGTGAACGCGTTGGAGCGTCCACCCGTCCCCTCGACGGTGCGATCGATGTACCCGGGGCCGAACGTGTCCGTGCCCTTGAACAGCATGTGCTCCTGGAAGTGGGCGTGACCGAGCGTGGTCGGGCTCTCGTAGCGCACGCCCGTGGCCACCCACAGATAGACCGCGACGATGTCCGCCGCTCGGTGATCCTGGACGACGAGGGTCAGCCCGTTTGGCAATTGATCGACGCGAAGTCCGGGCTGTTCTTCGGAGGAGCTCGTCGCGGTGGAGGCGTTCGTGGCTGTGGAGGAGGCCGTCGTGGTGGCGGTTGTGCAGCCTGCCGCCAGGCAAGCGAGCGTGGCAGTCACGACGATCAGCTTCCGTCCTCGAGTCATCTCAGCCCCATTTCAACCCGTCCACGTTGGAGACCTAAATTGGACCTTAGTCCTATATGCGCTCGAGAACTCGGGCGGCGCTGCGTCCGAAGAATAAGTCGACGACTTTCTCGCGGCCGATGGCACGGACCATCTCCCGCAGCGAGCAGTAGACGAAGAGCAGGACGATCAGCCAGAGCTGAATGGCCCAGAAGTGTGGCCAGACGATCTCGGTCGCGAGATGACGATTCGCCGTGGCCAGGTCTCCCGTGCGCCACCAGACCGGCACGAGGTGCTCCAGATAGTGAATGAGTGCGGCCGCGGCCATGTAGATCGCCGTCTTCCAGGCAACGTTGTAGATCAGCGGCTTGCCCGGGAAGCGATTGATGAAGGGAAACTTGTCGGTGATCAGCACGACCTTCGCGATGAGCAGGGCCCCCACCGTCGCGCCGACGATCGAGGACAGGGGGAGACCGTACTCGCGGAGCATCAGCCTCCGGTCGATGACGACGATGTGAAAAGCGATGAGAAAGAAAATTGTCGGCGGCAGCACCTCATGAAACTCGTGCTTGAGCCAGTGCCATAACTCTCTCATGTCGACCTCTCGGATGCCAGGCGCGATGACGCGCCCCTTCTGAAAGTTGGTCGCGCCCGCCTTGGGGACGGGCGCGGTTTGAGTCCAGCGAGAGATCAATTCCGCGGCGGCGAGAGGCTCTCCAGCTCCTGCAAACGCTTCAGGGCCGCTGCCTTTTGCCGGCACAGGGTACGGTTTCACGCAGGGCGAAGCTATTCGCAGGCAGTGAGTGCCGCTATGGGACGATAGTCCTACTCGTGGTCAGCGAGCAGGTGCCACCGTAGGCGGGTATCGGACCAACGTCGGTATGTCGTCGCCGTTGGTATGGTCGTGGATGGAGCAGCGGGCCTCGCTCGACCGCGGGCTCGCCGATTACCGTCGGGCTCAGGAGATCAATGCCGACCGCGCCGAGGCGCAGGTGAATCTCCGCATCCTCGCTGACCGTGTCCTTCGTCTCGATCAGCCGCGACCGTGGCGCTCGGGGAGCTGCCCGGGCCTACGCGCGCACGTTGCTACAGACCGCGCCGGAGCTTCGCGAGCCTCGTCAGCTCTCCCCGGAGCTCGACCGCGCCGGTCGCTGAGGCCAGCGCGCTCGTTCGAATCGTGGTTACTGCGAGGACGGAACCGCGGCGGGCACCCACACCCACTGCCAGGCTTGCGTCACGCCGTCGCCATAGAGCACGTACTTTCCATGCGGGTACACGACCTCGCGCTGGACCATCGTCTGTCGGTAACCCGCCGGGGGCGCGAACCCGGTCGGCTGCGCGGAGACGGGCTGCTGTTGATACACGACCGCCGGCTGCGGTGCTGCATAGGCAGGGTACGGATACGCGTAATACGGATATCCATAATATGGATACGCCCAGTACGGATACGTCAGAGCGGCACCGAACGCGAAGGCACCAAAGACGGCGGCACCGCCCCACCAGCAGCATCCACCGTGATGGTGGTGGGAGGAGTGGCCGTTCATGTGGCCGCCGTGACCCCCACCCATGTGGCCCCCGCCCCCGCGCCCCCCCTGGGCGGCGTGTACCGGGAGGGCGATGCTGATGATCAGAACGACGACGGCCAGCACGGCGAGCACGCGGCTCCTCATCACCGATCCTCCTGGGCCACCCACGTGGCGCCCTCGATAGTACTCCTTCCGCACGAAAGCCGATGAACGGAACTCTGACGGCTCAGGCGACCGGGACCCGCCGGCGGCCGGAATCGTGTGAAGCCGTCGCTGACTCCGCCGTGTTGACCCAGTCCGCGAGGAGTGAATAGCTGACGGCGAGCACCACGGGCCCGACGAACAGGCCGACGATGCCGAACGCGAGAAGACCGCCGACCACGCCGCTGAATACGAGCCACAGCGGCAGGTCGGCACCCTTTTTGATGAGGACCGGGCGTACCACGTTGTCGATCGTGACCACGAAGAGAGTCCAGACGAGTAACGCACTGCCCCATCCAGCGCTGCCTGACCAGTACGTCCAGACCACGGCGGGAATCATCACGAGCAAGGGCCCGATCTGCGCGATGCAGAGCGCGAACACGAGCGCGGTCAGGGCCGCGGCGAACGGCACACCGCAGACGGCGAGGCCGATCCCGGCCAGGCATGCCTGGACCAGCGCCGTGACGATGATGCCGAGCGCCACGCTCCGAATGGCCTGCGCGGCGAGCCGGGCAGAGTGTTCACCCCGCGCTCCCGCCAGGCGTCGAGCGAAGCGACGCACGCCGTCGGCCGTCGCCTCACCTGTCGCAAAGAGGAAGGCCGCGATGAGGACGACCAGAAGAAACTGCACCAGCACCATTCCGATCGTGCCCACCGTGCCGAGGATCCAGCCGATGATCTGCCGGGTATAGGGCGCCAGGCGCGCGGAGAAATCTCCCGCGTCGATGGCGGAGACTTCCTTCCATCTCGCGGCGAGCCGCGAACCGACGAGGGGCAGCCGCTCCACCCAGTCGGGAGGCGGCGGCACGGACCACGTGGCGAGCCACTGCGCACCACTGGCGATTTCCTGCGAGTGCGCCACGATCGTGGTCAGGGCGAGCGCGAGCGGCACGATCAGGCCGAGCAGTAATACCATTGTCATCACGGCCACGGCCAACCCGCGCCGGCCCCACAGCGCCGACTGGACGCGCAGCATCAGGGGCCAGGTTGCGACCACGATCATGGTCGCCCAGACCACCGCGGGAAGAAACGGGCGCAAAACCCAGAAACTCGCAACGATCATTCCCGCGATGAACAGCACCGCCAGCGTCGCGCGCGCCAGATCTCGAGAGATCGATGTGACCATCACGGTGTCGTCTCCTTCCGATTCATGGCCAACCCTCCGCCAGGCTCGGATCGCAAGAAGGTACCAAAGACCGTGCGCCGGGGAATCAGACCTTAGTCCAACGATGGCGCCATTGCGCCAGCATCGTCATGGGACGTTGGTCGTATTGCAGTCCTCGCGGAGGTGAAGCTAGTCTCCGCGGCGAATGCACGCTCTCGCTCGCGGCCGAGAACCGAAACGTCCGGAGCGCTGATGAACGTCGGCCATCCCGAGCGCGGCGGGCGCTGGGGCATCATCCTCGCCGGCGGAGACGGCACCCGGCTGCGACCGCTCACCCGCCTGATCTCGGGAGACATACACCCCGCCCTCGGCTCGCCGGCGGAGGAAGCCGCACTGGACGCACTGTATGCCGGGCTTCCTGAAACGAACTTCTCCCGCGACGTGCTGACGGCAAGACCGTCCGTCCTCGCCGTACTGCCGGTGCTCGGCGTGCAGTGGAGCGATTGGGGCGAGCCCAGCCGCGTCCTGGCCACGCTGGAGGACCTGCACGCTCGTCCATGCTGGAGAGAACCAGTCCCCGTGAGCATGAGCGGCTCGACGGTCGAGGATCAGAGCGCGTCGTGCGATTGACGAAGGACTGGCACACTGTGGTGCCGCACGTCATGCCGGTGACCCGAGCACCGGTGAAGCGGGTCGTGACGACCCGCTCCACCTCGCTGGCTCCCCGCGTCGTGATCCTCGGTGGGGGATTCGCCGGCGTCTCGACGGCCCACGAACTCGCGAGGCGGTGCGCCGGAGTTCTGCCGGTTCACATCACGTTGATCAGTGACCAGAACTTCTACCTGTTCACGCCCCTGCTGGCCGAGGCGACGACGGGAGCCGTGGAGGCTCATCACGTGATCTACCCGATCCGTCCCCTGCTCTGCGCGAAGCTCGGGGTGGAATTCGGGGAGATGACCGTCGAGGCGATCGATCTGGAGCGACGCCGCGTCACCGCATGCCACCGCCGATCCCCGGGGCATCAGGAGATCCCCTACGACATGCTGGTGCTCGCCCTGGGCGTCGCGCCTGACACGACCACGGCCCCGGGAGTGGAAGAGTACGCGCTTGGCTTCAAGGCGGTCGGAGACGCCTACCGAGTTCGGAACCACGTGATCGATCAATTCGAGGCTGCGGCTCTGACCGACGATCCGATGGAGCGGCGGCGCCTGCTCACCTTCGTCGTGGTCGGAGCGGGCCACGCTGGAACGGAGCTGGTGGCCGCTCTCGAGGAGCTGACGCGGGGGATCCTGCTCCGCCACTATTCGGCGATCCCGCGAAGTGCCGTGCGTCTCGTCCTGGTGAGCACTGCGGTGCTGCCGCAAACGGCCACGCGACTCGCGGCGTACGCCAAGAAGGAGCTCCTCAAGCGAGGCATTCACTTCTTACCGGCTCGCGCGGCCAAGGTGTCTCCCGAAGGCCTGACGCTCCAGGACGGGCGACTCATCGCCAGCGGCAGCGTCATCTGGACCGCCGGTACCCGGGTGAGCCCGCTCGTCGCCAACCTCCCCGTGCGGAAGACCAAGGATGGCCGCGTGAAGGTGAACGGCTACTTCGAGGTCGAGGAATTTCCCGGCGTGTACGCGCTGGGAGACAACGCCGCCCAGGTGAACCCCCACACGGGTGGGACCTACGTCGCCACGGCCCAGGTCGCCGTGCGGCAGGGGCGCGCGCTCGCTGCGGTGATCGAATCGGAGCTGACCGGACGGCCCAAGCGCTCCTTTGCCATTCGAGAGCACGCCGAGATGGTGCCGTTGAGCCGGCACACTGCGGTGGCCGATCTGCTCGGTCTGAAACTGGGCGGCGTTCCCGCCTGGGTGATGTGGAAGATCGTCTACATGTTCAAGCTGCCCACTCTGGCGGCGCGGCTGCGTGCGGTCTTCGACTGGACCGTGGAGATGTTCTTCCAGCGCGACGTCTCGGAACTGGTGGTGGGTGGTCGGCGGAACGTCTGAGATGGAAGCACCGACAACGATGGTCGTCGCGCGCGAGGGCCTGCCCCTCTGGCGGCGGCTGGCGTCCCGCCTGGCCGTGACGTTTCTGGCCCTCACGACGCTCGGCATCCTGCTGACCGGATATCTGGAGCACCGAGAGCTGAAGCAGGACTTCCAAAGGGTGATCGGTGGCTTCCTGCTCAACATCGCGCGGGCCGGCGCACTGCTGCTCGACGGGGACCAGCACCAGGCGGTCGTGACGAAGGGCAGGAACGACACACCGGCCTACGGAGCACTCCGTGCTCAACTCCAGCGGATTCAACAGGCGAACCAGCTCGAGGAGCCGGTGTATACGCTGACGTCTTTCACGGGCGAAGACGGGCGGCTCGCCGTCACCAGCCGGGGCCAGGAACCCGTGGGCAAAGAGTATCGACTGCCGCCGGAGATCCAGCCCAGCCTGCGACGGGTATTGACGGAGGGGAAGCCGGCCATCACGCCGATCTACTCCAACGAGCGCGGCACCTGGGTCACAGGCTTCGCCCCGATCGTGAACCGAAAGGGCAAAACCGTGGCGGTGTTGAATGTGGACCATCGCGCGGATGCGTACCTGATCGCCCTCGCCAATCTCCGACGGAGCCTTCTCGTGGCGTTCCTCATCGGCGCCGGGGTCGCGCTGATCGGTGGCGTCTTGCTGGCCCAGCTGGTCACCCGCCCCGTGGCCCAGCTTTCGGCTCTGGCTGGTCGCGTGGTGGAAGGCGACTTGACGGCCCGCGCCCGGATCGCGGCCCGAACCGAGATCGGCATGCTCGCCGACGTGTTTCATCTCATGGTCCAGCGCCTCCACGTCTCCAACCGGAGCATCGTGGGGGTGGTGGAACGGGCCCTGGAAGCGCGCGCAGGTGAGCCGGGATCGTTGCGCCGTTTGGCCGCCGCCGCCAACGCAGTTGGCGAGCGCCTGGACCTCACAACCAGCCAGCAGGAGGCGCTCGAGTTCGGCGCGCTCTTCCACGACATCGGTGAGATTCGAACTCCCGAGGCGATCCTCCACAAGGCCGGGCCTCTGACGTCGGAGGAGCGTGCGGTGATCGAGCGGCACCCAGTTGCCGGCATGGAAATCCTGGAAACCGTCCCGCTCCTCACGCCCGCTCTGGACGTGGTCGTGGCACATCACGAACGGTATGACGGCTCCGGATATCCCCACGGCACGAAGGGAGAGGAGATCCCGCTCATCGGCCGCATCTTCGCCGTGGTGGACACCCTGGACGCCATGACGCACGCTCGTCCGTACCGGCCTGCCCGTTCCCTCTCTGAAGCGCTCGACGTATTGCGGAAGGGCTCGGGGACACTCTTCGACCCACGGGTGGTAGATGTGGCCCTGGGGATACCGGCGGAGCGCTGGGCGGAACTCCTGCAGTGCGCGCGTGCCTAGCCCTAGGTGGGACGTGGCGGCCATTCCGCGTGCGGCGCGATGAAACATTGCTGCACCCGGAAACGTTGAGGGGCATTCCCGGGACCGCGGCTGGTTCTGTGAGATCCACACCGGGCGCGTGGACGCCTACAATCCTGCGCACGGGCACATTTGAGCCGTGGCCGGATCCACTGTGATTGCTCCGGTGTAATGTCGCCGCTCACTGCGGCCGCGGCTCGCCTCGTCTGTTCAATAACCGAACGTTTCCGCCTGCCTCCTCCGTTCTTCGTCGTCAAGGGCTAGACAAAAAGTCATCGGATTGTTTCGACTCGCAAGGAGCGAATGAGACCAAGAGCCGATAGGCAACCGTTGCCCCTCGACAGTAGGCTACGCGTAACGAGATGGAAACGGCGCGAACCGTGAGGGCCGTACTGTCGTCACGCTCATGGATGTGATGCGTCGGCCCTCACGACGCCTGGTTGGCCACACTGCGCATCGGCGGCGGACAGGGGATCGTGATGATCGTGGAACACGAACCCTGACTGAAAGGGGGTGCCATGCAGCACCTGAACGAGCTCGAGCGCCAGGGTCTGATGAGTTGGCGGAGCGAGGAACACGCCTGGGTCGCCGATCCCGACCGCGTCGTGCAAGCACTCCGGGACGGGGGTTTCCAGGAGTACAAGCGAGAGATCGCGAAGGACAATCGGAGCCACGCCACGAGCGGCGGGATGTGGCAGGGGCTCGACCCGCAGAGCGGCGTCGTGGCGACCGTGATCTGGCACGCAACGCCGCAGGAGGCCCATGTGTTCGTCGAGATCGACGGCCGGCCGTTCGAGGGGAACGCGTGGGCGGAGATCGACGACGCAGTGCTGGGTGCCCTCACCGAGGGCGGTGGACGCCTGACGCCGGGACAGATCGCCAAGCGCGTCGGCATGTCGGAGGACGCCGTGCGGTCGGTCGTCTCGATGCTGGCCGAACAGGGAAAGGTGCGAATCGCCGTGGTGGAGCTGCCGCACGTGGTCCCGACCAAGGAGAGCCTGATGCGACCTCCTCTCGCGCGGGTCCCGGTATCGTCTCGCCTCCACGCCGACGAGGCGTCCGCGTCCTAGGGAAACCCCGCCTCGTCGGGAAGCGCTGGCAGGACAATGTGGAAGGTGGCGCCGCCCTCCGGGTCGTTTTCCGCCCAGAGCCTGCCCTCGTGCGCGCCCACAATCGAGTGACTCACCGATAGCCCCATGCCCATCCCGCTCGGCTTGGTCGTCACGAAGGGCTGAAAGATCGATTCGAGTTTCTCGGGGGCGATCCCGGGACCGGTGTCGGCCACGTCCAATTGCACAAACCTTTCGCCAAGCGTGCGCGTGCGCAGGATCACCTTCCGCGGCCGGTCGGCGACATCGGCCGCGGCATCGAACGCATTCACCACCAGATTGAGAAGGACCTGCTGCAATTGGACGCGATCTCCGGACACCAACGGCAACCCGGGCGCCAGGTCGAGCGTGATCGACACGTTCCTTTGCCCAGCGTCGCCACCTTGCCCAATGCGACCATGATCGCCCTCCTGCGCCGGCCATTCCGCCAGACACGTTGTTGTCCGGCAATCGGACCTTCGGGCATCGGACTTTGGTCTGATGCTTCTCGGCGCATCGGCGATCCCACACGTATACGACCAACGCCCGATGGTGCACGTGCCGCGCGTGGGGTATTCAAGTCGTAACGCGGACGATAGCTCGCGTTCCAGGTGTGCGCGTGCTCGGCTTCGAAGGTGTCGACCAAGCCCACGTTCCGAATGAGAGGACGGACTTCAGGCCCGTTTGGTCTGCCCGTCAAGCTCGTTCCTTCGTGGCCAGTGTAGAGGCCCACTCATGACGACCTTGAGACCGACGGCAGCAATTGCGCTTCCGGTAGCTGCGCTCCTCGTGATGGCGACGCCACTGGCGTGGGGCTTCGCGGCAGCGGCGGCCCCGTCGGCCGCCGCTCCGGCGCCGCCGGCGGAGCAGAAAAAGATCCCTCCGGTGTCGGGACCGGAGCAAGCGGCCCAGGCGCCCCAGGCTCCCAAGGCGATCCCGGTGCCGGAGATCGTTAAACGTGCCGACGAGGTCGCGAAGCGCCTCCGCGAAACCGAAGAGCTTACTGCGCCCAGGCCCGCGATCGACGCGATCCAGGCCCGACTGCCCGAGGTGAGTGGCCGGCTGGGGCCGGAGCTCGAGTCCACCATCGAGACTCTCAACGCGGCGCCGCCTGGCACCATCGTGGAGCGGCTCCAGCAGTCGTGGCAGTCGAGACGCCGGGAGCTCATCGAGTACGTCGAGGTCCTCACCAAACGGGCCACTCAGCTCGAGGCGGCGCTGGACCAGCTGGCGCGCCTCCGCGCCAACTGGACGCTGACGCGTTCAGACGCGCAGGCCTCGCGCGCTCCTGCCGCGGTCGTCGAGCGGGTGGATGCCGTCGTGGCCGATATCGAGGCGATGCGCGCACGCCTTCAGGCGCAGCGCGCCGCCACGCTGGTTTTACAGGACAGGGTGGCCGACGAGGAGGCGCGGTGCGAGGATGCTTTGGCCCGGATCGACCGGCATCGGCAGGGAGCCTGGATGCGGATATTCGAACGCACCACGCCGCCGATCTGGAGTCTCGAGTCGAACGGGTACCGTCTGGGGGAGTTTCCCGCCCGCATCGATGAAGCCGCCGTCGCCAGCCTCGCGCAGGTCCGTCAATTCGTCGGCGATAACGCCGGTGGGCTCTTCCTCGAGGGGCTGGTTTTCACCGGCCTGATCTTCATGGCGCGCGCGGCGAGGCGGCGGGCGCGCGCCGAGGCCGCTGCGGGCGAAGAAGCGTTGCCGGCTGCCGTCCTGTTCGACCGCCCCTATTCGGCGGCCACGGTCGCCGCCCTGGTGTCGGTCTTCCTTATCTTTCCGGATCGGCCACGCGTGGTCACGGACGCAATCGGGTTCCTCGTGCTGCTGCCGGTGCTTCGGATCGTGCGGCCGCTCCTCGGGCCAGCGCCGGTCCCCGAGCTCTACGCGGTCGCCGCCCTGTGTCTCACCGATCGCATCCGGGCCGAGCTAGCCATGGTCCCCGCGATCGATCAAGCCTTCCTCCTGCTGGAGATGCTGAGTGCGATGGCGGGGCTCGCGTGGCTTCTCGGTTCCGGCCGGTCGGGTCGCGCGCCCGAATCGCCTCCTGCCCGGCGTGCCGTCGCCGTCTTCGGTCTGGTCGTCTGCACCGGAGCGTTTGCGGCCGCGGCCTACGGCGCCATGGGCCTGGCGCGGACGCTCGGGGCGAACCTCCTCTTCAGCGCCTTCGGGGCGATCATCGCCTTTGCCGCAGTTCAGGTGGCAGACGGTCTGCTGGCCTTCGCCCTCCGGGTATGGCCGCTGCGGCGCCTGGGGATGGTCCATCGGCACCGGAGCCTTCTGGAGCGGCGAGGCCATTACCTGTTCTGTTGGATGATGACCGCCATCTGGGCCATAGGCACCCTCCGCTTCGTCGGCGTGCTGGAGTGGGCGCTCGGGCTTGGCCAGGCGGTACTCGCCGCAGAGCTGCGGCGGGGCGCCATGGGTATTTCCCTCGGCGACGTCCTCGCCTTCGCTATCACGGTGTGGCTGGCGTTCCTGGTGTCCACCGGCATCCGCTTCGTCCTCGAGGAGGACGTCTACCCGCACCTGCGCCTCGCGCGCGGCCTGCCGCATATGATTTCAAGCCTGCTGCACTACGCAGTCCTCTTCCTCGGCTTCCTGCTGGCAGTAGGAGCTCTGGGGGTGGACCTCAACAAGTTCACGGTGCTGGCGGGAGCCTTCGGCGTCGGTCTCGGGTTCGGTCTTCAGGGGGTCGTGAACAACTGCGTCTCGGGGCTGATCGTGCTTGTCGAGCGCCCCATTCACGTGGGGGATGCGATCCAGATGAGCGATCTGGCCGGCGAGGTGAGGCGGATCGGCATCCGCGCGACCACTGTGCGCACCTGGGAGGGGGCCGAGGTCATCGTTCCCAACGCCAGCCTCGTGTCCGAGAAGCTGACGAACTGGACATACTCGGATCGTCTGCGCCGGATGGACTTGCCGGTGGGGGTGGCCTACGGCAGCGCCCCGGAGAAGGTGCTCGAACTGCTGCTGGCGGTGGCGCACGCGCACCCCGGTGTGCTGGCCCAGCCGGTGCCCGAGGCGCTCTTCATGGGCTTCGGAGAGAGTGCGCTGAACTTCGAGCTGCGCGCGTGGACAGGCCGCTTCAATCAATGGGCTGCAGTCCGGAGCGAGCTAGGCGTCGCCGTATATGCTGCGCTTCGCGACGTGGGGCTCGAGATCCCCTTCCCGCAGCGCGAGGTGCGCCTGCGAGACGGCAACGGTGTGGCGGTGTCAAAGTGATCGGCGGTTCGACTCGGCGCTGACTACTTCCTCCGCGTGCGCGCATCCTCGGCGAGACCATCGACTACGCGCGGCAGGGCCAGCGCGAGGCCGAGCGAGTGTCTCAGAAGAGCTGGACTGGGTAGGAGAACCGGGCTGGGTCGCGGACTGCGCAGGCGCCACGCTCGGTGTGAGCACCGCGACCGCCAGAGTCAACGCCAGAGTGAGCCGCCACGATCGAGCGCTCATTGGCTTCATTCTCATGAGGTTCGGATGCGGTGCACCATGCTCCATCACCCTCGCCGAAATCCATGGGACTCAGGTCCTACCGCCCGCGATTCGTGCAGGGTGATCGTGATCCGCACGCGCATAGCGCGCCGGACCGAGTATGTGCACGACGAGAACGATCGTGGGCAGCACGAACGCGATCGAGCCCGGGACCCACATGAGTACGCCCGCGATCGCCTGGTCCTCGAGGGCCGAGAGATCCGCGAGTCGCGGCGCCGCCGCGTAGGCCGGATAGATCACGCGGTCCGAGAACGTGAGGATCGCGGCGAGGGCCGTGTTCTGGGCCTCGGCGAGTACGAGGTAGGGAATCATCACCCACCGTGGCCACGCCGATCGTGCGGGCCAGGCCAGGATGACCGGGCGCCAGAAGAGGAGCGCGGTGATGAAGAAGCACGCGTGCTCGGCGTGGTGCCAGGCCTCCGAGTGGAGGGCGAGGTCGTAGAGCGCGGGCACGTGCCATACCCAGAACGCGAGCGAGAACGAGACCCAGGCCACGATGGGGTGCCTCACCGACTCGGCGAGCTTTCGGACCGGCGCAAGGGCGAGGCCGGCCGCGACTGCGCGCCGTAGCCTCCGCGGGAGCCCGAGCAGCAGCGGAGCTACCGGAGCGCCGAGCCAGAGGAGCGGAGGCGCGACCAGCATCAAGAGCAGATGCTGGCCCATGTGAGCCAGGAGGAGACTTTCCCCGAGCGAATCGAGAGGCGAGACCAGCGCGACGCCCACCGCCACCAGCCCGGTGAGGAAGGCGCAAAGATGGCGCCGGTCGAAGCGTCCGGCCATCTGACGGGACGCCCGGGCCCATCCATATATATAGAGCGCAGCAGCGGTGAGCACCGGCGCCACGACTATTGGATCGAAATTCCAGGCGAGCACGATGGATTCTGGGCCTGATATGGGCCCGGCGGGATGGCTCATCGCGGTGCTGGTGGTCTCGGGTCGACGACAGGCTGAGCGGCGCGAGCCTTGGCCGGACGCAGGGTCTCGAGGAAGGCGACGAGCGCGTTCACTTCGGCCGGGGACAGATTCTTTCCGTACGCCGGCATGTTGCCGCCGCCCTGGATCACCTGACGAATGAGCTGATCACGCGTCTGTCGCGTGGCGACGTCGTCGAGCGCGGGACCGCGCCGGCCGCCGTACCCGCCGAGCGAGTGGCAGTTGCGGCATTGCTTGTTCTGCACCACGAGCGCTCCCTGGAGCTCCAGCGCGGTGCGGCCATGCACGTACTCAACCGGCGTGGGCAGGCCGCTCCACGCATCCATGACCGGGGACCACGGCACCATCACTCCGAGTCCGGCGAGCGTGGTGACCGTGAGGACGATCAGAATCACCCCCAGCACGGCGACTGGCCGCCGCTTCCAGCTCTTCTCTCCGGTCCCCGCCAGGAACGGCACCGCCAGAAGGAGCGCGATCGCCAGAGGCGGGCCGATGAGCAGTAGCGCGGTTTCGGTCCACGGCGGCAGCAGGGCGAACAGCGCGAAGAGGGCCAGGAAGTAGAAGTCTGGCTTCGGCGCCGTGTCGATGATCGTCGGATCAGGCACGCCGTGGGGACCGAACGGACCGAAGATCGCGGCGCAGGCGAGGACGAGCAGGACGGCCACGGCCATCGACACCATGTCCTTGCGCACGACATCCGGGACGAAGGGCACACCGTCCCGATGGATCTCCTCCATGTAGCGCAGCCGGTACGTCTGACGATCGACGAGCCGGCCCGGCATCGGCCACTCGTTGACGCCGAGCCGAAGAACCAGCCAGAGGTGGAGACCCACCAGAGCGATCAGGATCCCGGGGATCAGAAATACGTGCGCCGTGAAGACACGCGACAGCGTGCCGCCGGCGATGATCGGCCCTCCGAGGATCAGATGCACCACCGACTGGCCGACGAATGGAGTGCGAGCGGCGATGGAGGCGCCGATCCCGAGCCCCCAGTACGCATCCTGATCCCAGCGCATCAGCTGCCCCGTAAAGGCCATGCCGAGCGTGCACAGGAAGAGGAACACTCCGACGATCCACGTCAGCTCTCGTGGGTACTTGTGAGCTCCCCACAGGAAGACCTGGATCATGTGGAGCGTCATCACGGCCACCATCGCGTTCGAGCCCCAGAAGTGCACCGCCCGCAGGTACCATCCGAACGGCGCCTCGTAGTTGAGGTGAAGGAGACTCTTGTACGCCTCGTCGGCCGATGGCACGTAGACGAAGGCCAGGCAGATTCCCGTCGCGATCTGGAGAACGAAGAGGGCGAGCGTGGCGCTCCCGAAGGTGTACCACCAGCTCGCGGTGCGGCGCGGGACGGGATGATCGAGCACGGGCATGGCGGCCTCGCCGAGCCCCGCGCGGTCTTCGAACCACTTGCCG
This sequence comes from Candidatus Rokuibacteriota bacterium, assembly GCA_003220615.1. Lineage (GTDB taxonomy): Bacteria > Methylomirabilota > Methylomirabilia > Rokubacteriales > CSP1-6 > 40CM-68-15. The sequence continues at coordinate 27,586 of QHTB01000053.1, read as the reverse complement.
ATGGACGAGAACAGCGCCAATGCTGCGCCCCGCTTACACCGGCCCGGCGAGAGTCGGGAGCTGACCTCCGCGCACCCAGAGCTGCCCTTCGCGAATCTGGTAGTCGTATTCGAAAAGGCCCCGCGGAGGCGGCCCCGAGGCGCGCGAGCCATCTTCGTAGTAGACCCCGCCGTGGCACGGGCACATGAACAGACGTGACTGCGCGAACCAGCGCACTGGACAGCCGAGGTGCGTGCAGTTGACCGCGAAGACCTGGAACCGATCACCCTGGACGTGGCGCACCCAGCACGCGGTGTTGGCTGTGGCACCGTCCCACTCCACGCTCACCGGGTTCCGGTAGATGGCCAGGCGAGTCTCGCCCTCGGGGAAGTTCGTAACGGCAGCAACCTGGATCCACGACTGGCCGCCAGAGCGGCGCATCGGCGCCGTGATGAACCCGATCACCGGAATTCCCACGAGCGCGGCGCCCACCACGTTCAACGCAAGCCCGAGCTTGAACAGGAATCCGCGTCGTGAAGACATGGCTCTAGTCCTCTCCGTTCATCGTGCTGGGCGTGGCGTGTCGGCGATGGTGGGGAGTCGCCCGGGAACCGGTCGCCGTTGGGCCACGAGCCACGCTGTGACATCCGCGACGTGCTCAGGCGATAGCGGCTGTCCCCTGACGTACCCGCGCCAGTCGGGCATCCCGAGGTCGGGGCGCCCGACGATCACCGTCGTGCGTAATCCCTGATCGCTCACAAGGGCCAGATACGACGGGTCTACAACCGACCCGCCCTTGGGTCCGCCTCGTCCGTCCAGGCCGTGACAGGCAGCGCACGCGACGACGAAGACTGCCTTCCCCCGCTCCGCGTCGCCTGGCGCCGGAGCGCCGTACGGGGGGAGTTCGCCATCGCGGGCCACCTCCGGGCGTCCCCAGGTGTTGATCAGTCCCTGCACCAGCGCGTCGATCTGCGCGTCGGTCAGATCGCCACCGGCGGTTCGCGCAAAGGCCGGCTGCGAGGTGCCTGGCACACCGCGGGCGATCACCTGCCGCAGCCGCTCGTGGGGAACGAGCGCCAGGTAGACCGGGTCGTTGAGCGGCCGCGCGGCCCCGAGCTTACCGTCCACTCCGTGGCAGCCCGCGCAGTGGCGAGCGTAGAGCCCGTCGAAAGCGACGACCTGTGATGGGAGGACGTCGTGAGCGCCGGGCTTCGGTTTCCCCGGCAGCGCGTCGCAGGCGGCGAAGACGACGGCTGCTCCGAGCGCCAGGCCGGCGGCGAGGGCCGAGCGCGAAGCGCTCACTGCCTCTCGTCCCGCTCGATGGAAACATGCATGCCGGCCCGCACCCGGAGCGGCCAGGTCTGCATGGTCGCGATCGGCGTCGCGCGCGCCACAACGAACCCTGCGACGAGCCCGAAGGCGATCTGGGACACGACGAACCACGACCAGTCCACGCGCGCAGCGAGCACGGGATTTCTGAGCGCGAGCAACGCCCAGAGAAATCCCGTCCAGAGGAGCGGAGCGATCAGGCCGCCCCACAGCGCGTGTCGTCGAGGAAGCATGGGCAGGATGGTGGCGTAGAGCAGGCCGACCAGTATCGAGACGATTCCGTGGGCGACGACACCGAGAACGACGGCGGTGGCGTTGAAAGCGCGCAGCTCCGGCACGTCGGCCCGCGCCATCGAAGGCATCGCCACGGCGGCGAGCACGTTGATCGGGTACCAGAGGCTTCGCTGGAGCAGGACGCCATAGGCGAGGGCCACGGCCGCCATCGCGACGCCTGCGACGAGACCACCCTTGACCCCGGCCGAGAGCGGTTGGACCTCGATCGGCAGCCTCACGCGGTGCCCGGCCTCGCCGAGCTCGAGGTGCTCGACCGCCGCGGAGACGCGGACGATCGGCTTGGCGCGCTCGGCGAACGGCACCAGTGGAACGTGCTCGACCTGCTCCTCGGGCAGGACCTGGTACCACCAGCCGACGCCGCCGATCAGTGCGAGCGCCAGCCCCACGATGCCGACGACCACGTGCGTGACGAGAGCGGCGCCGACCAGGGTGAGGCCGAGCGCGACCACCATGGGCCACACGGTGGGCGCGGGCAGTGCGTGGGAGTCCGGCCCGGATTTGTTCATCGACCGATGAGATAGACCACGGTGAAGACCACCACCCACACTCCGTCCACGAAGTGCCAGTACCAGGACACCATCTCCACGCGCGCGGCATGGACCGCCCTCAGCGCTCCGGTGGCGGCGAACACGCAGCAGAGCCCGAGCATCACGAGCCCGACGATCACGTGCGAGCCATGGAGCCCAACCAGGGGATAGAACGTCGTCCCAAAGAGGTTCGTGGCGATCGTGAGGCCGTCGCGGTAGATGAGGCGGTGCCACTCGCGGGCGGTTCCCGCGAGGAAGATGGCGCCGAGCAGGGCGGTCACGAGCAGCCAGGCTCCCGAGCGCCGGACGTTGCCGCGCCCGAGCGCGCGAGCGCCGAGGGCGACGCTGACGCTGCTCGACAGCAGGCAGATGGTCCCGATCACGGGGATCGTGAGCACGTCGTTCGGATACGGCCCGTTCACGCTCTTTCCCGTATAGAAGAGATGGGCGACGACGAACACACCAAAGAGTGAGCTCTCGGCGATGATCAGACCGATCATTCCCGCCCGCCCCCGCCACTCGTGGCCGACGGTCGACTCGTGCACCGCGGTGTGCGCGCTCATTCGTGAGGCCCGTCGGGGTCGTCCGGATGCTTCATGTCCCACAGCGGTCGGCGGCTCGTGGTCACCGGGATCGTCTCGAAGTTGTACTCGGGCGGCGGCGAGCTCGTGGCCCATTCGAGCGTCCACGCGTCCCAGGGGTCGTCGCCCGCCCGCTCCCCACGCCGCAGCGAGACGGCGACGTTCACCGCGAAGATCAGGACCGCGACGATCTGCAGCGGCACTCCGAGCGTCGTGACGAGGTTCCACATCTCCCAACCGCGGTCGGCCGGGTACGTGTAGATCCGCCGAGGCATTCCGAGCACTCCCTGACCGTGCATGGTGAGGAACGTCAGGTTGAACCCGACGACGAGCAGCCAGAAGTGCCACCGGCCGAGCCGCTCGGAGAGCATTCGTCCCGTGACTTTCGGAAACCAGTAGTAGATGGCCGCGAAGATGGCGAACAGCAGGCCGCCGATGAGCACGAAGTGGAAGTGGGCAACCACGAAATAAGAGTCGCTGAGCTGCCAGTCGAACGGCGCCACGGACAGCATCACTCCGGTGAGGCCGGCGCACAGGAACTGGAACAGGAACGCGCAGCAGAAGAGCATGGGCGTGCGAAACCGGATGCGGCCACCGTACATGGTGGCGAGCCAGTTGAAGATCTTGATCCCGGTGGGGACGGCGATGAGCATCGTGGAGAGCGCAAAGACCGCGTTGAGACCGGTCCCCATCCCGACCACGAACATGTGGTGGGCCCAGGTCGAGAGCGCCACCCCGCCGATGGACACCGTCGCCGCCACCAGGGTCGCATAGCCGAAGATGACCTTGCGGGAGAAGACCGGGATGATCTCGGACACGAAGCCGAAGCCCGGCAGCATCAGCACGTAGACTTCGGGATGCCCGAAGAACCAGAAGAAGTGCTGCCACATGACGGCAGACCCGCCGGCCTGGGTGTCGAAGAAATGGGCGCCGAGGAATCGATCGAGGAGCAGCATGATCTGGGCCGCCGACAGCGGCGGCAGGATGAACAGGGTCATCGCCGACACCGTCACCATCGTCCAGACGAAGATCGGCATACGACCGAGGGTCATGCCAGGGCCCCGCATGGTCAGCGTGGTGGCGACGATGTTGATCGCCGTGCCGATGGTCCCGACACCGGCGATGAAGACCGCGAGATTCCAGTAGTCGGTGGCGTTGCCGGGAGTGAACGCGCGGCTCGTGAGCGGTGCGTAGGCGAACCAGCCGACCGCCGGCGCTGAGCCCGACCCGGAGAGCCCTTCCCCGCCGATGAAGCTCCAGTGCAAGAGCAGTCCCGCGAACAGGAACATCCAGAAACCGAAGGCATTCAGTCGGGGGAAGGCGAGGTCGCGGGCACCGATCATCAGCGGGACCAAATAATTGCCGAAGCCGAACACGATCGGGATCCCGACCAGGAACACCATGCTCGTGCCGTGCATGGTGAAGAGCCGGTTGAACGTCTCCGGCGGCACGATGTGCAGCCCGGGCCACGCAAGCTGCAGGCGCATCAGCGTTGCCTCGATCCCCGCCACGACGAAGAAGACGAGCCCGGAGACCACGTACATGATGCCGAGGCGCTTGTGGTCCACGGTGACGACCCAGTCGTGGGCGTGCTCGAGCCACGGGCGCCGGGCTGCCGCCTCCGGGCTCATCAAGGTCGGAGAGAGCACGCTCACGACATCATCCTGTCGTCACCGGAGCGTCAGGAGATAGGTGGTCAACGAGTCTAGCTCGCTTTTCGCAAGCTTCATCGCGGGCATCAGGACGCCGGGCTTGATGGCTCCCGGAGCGTCCACCCACGCACGTAACGCCTCCGGGGTATTGCGCGCAGCCCCCGCTGCGATGGTCCGCCGGCTCATCAGGTGGGTGAGGTCGGGGCCGAACACGCCGTTGGCGGGAGTGCCGCGCACCGTGTGGCAGTTGATGCAGGAGAGCGAGAGGAAGAGCTCGCGCCCGGCACGGGCCGCCGGATCAGCCACCGCCGGGGTCTGCTGGGCGGCCACCCAGCGATCGAACTCGTCCCGGGGATGGACGATCACCTCGAGCAGCATCCACGCGTGCTGGGTCCCGCAGTACTCCGCGCACTGGCCGACGTACGTCCCCGGGACCCGGGGGTCGATCCACATGCGGTTCGTCTTGTTCGGGATGAGGTCCATCTTCCCGGCGAGCTGGGGAACCCAGAAGCTGTGGATCACATCCACGGACTGGAGCGTGATGAAGGTCGGCGCTGGCCGCGCGGGATCGCTCACCGGGACGTGCAGCTCGTTGGCAGTCACGATCCCGAGCCGGGGGTAGCGGATCTCCCACCACCACTGGTTCCCCACGACGGTGACCTCGAGTGCGTCCGAGGGCATCGCGCGTCCCTCGATCCCGTAGATGTAGCGGGCGGTGACGAGGAACAGCACCATGACGATGAGGAAGGGCACCACCGTCCACGCCAGCTCGATCTGGGTGCTGCCGTAGACCTGGGGGGGTTCACGCCGGCCGTCGCCGGGCCGATTCCGGAAGCGGACGAGGGTGTAGGCGGCGACCCCGGCCACCACCACGAAGATGACGGCCGAGAGGCCGAGGACAACGAAGGACAGCTCCCGGATCGCCAGCGCCGGGCTGGAAACTGGATCGAAGATACTCGGTGTCTGGGCAGTGGGCACGCCCTGCGGATGATCGCCAGCCGCCAGCTCCGTTCCAATGGGACCTTGGTCCAACGGACTCAGCGGAGCGGATGAGCCTAAGGTCCCTATGGACTGCAACGGGAGGGTTAGGCCATGCTCTGCCCGTGAAGTCGTTCGCGGGGCGCCTGCTCCTGTTGATGATCGTCGTGATGCTGTTGCCGGTGAGCGAGCCCGGCGCATACGCTGCGCCCGCCGAGAAGCAACCTCAACCCGCCCCGACGCAATCTCCTTCCCCCGGCGCACAAGCTCCGCAAGCGCCGAAGGAGCCCCCCGCTTCGATCCCCAGCGCCGAGGTTTCAGCGCGCGCGAATGAAGTCGTCAACTACCTGCGCACACTCGAGCGCGACCTCGAGCCGAGCCGGCCCGTCGTCGGAATCGATCGTGCCCTGCCCGATATCAGCGCGCGTCTCGACGACCGGACGGCGCGGACCCGCGAAACCCTCGACTCGGGACCCGGACTGGCCACGCTCGACGCGCTCGTCGACGCATGGCAGTCGAGCCGGGTCGCGCTGGTCGCCTGGATCGATACGCTGACCACGCGGGCCGTCTGGCTGGAGCAGCAACGCCAGCGGCTGGCGGAGCTGCGCGAGACGTGGGCCAGGACCCGGGCGGACATCGTGAAGCAAAGGGCGCCCGCTCAGATGGTCGCGCGAGTCGACGAGGTCCTCGCGTCGGTGGCGGCGGCCCAAAAGCGTGTCGCCGTTCAGAACACCGCCATCCTTGTCTTACAGGATCAGGTCGCGAAGGAGCTGGCGCGCTGCGATGACGCGCTGAACCTGATCGACCGGGCTCGGCGGCGCGCCGCGGGCGCGCTGTTCGTGCTCGACAGCCCGCCGATCTGGAACATGCGTCCGGAGGTCCTGGCCAATCTGCCCGCGGCAATCCAGGAGCCGTTGGCAGCCGAAATGGATCGCCTCCGGCAGTTCGTGAAAGACCAGTCCGAGCGCATCGTCATCCACGTGGTGCTCTTTCTGGTCCTCGTCGCGGTTCTCTGGTGGATCCGAACGCACGCACACGCCTGGACCGCCGAGGGTGAATCCATGCCCGCCCTCCCCGCGGTCTTCGAGCGACCGCTGGCCGCAGGAGCCGTGCTGGCCGTGCTGGCGTCGCCCTGGATCTACTCCGGCGAGCCGCGCACAGCCTGGCTCCTGCTCGAGGCCGGCGCGCTCGTCGCGATGGTCGCGATTTTCCGGCGGCTCGTCGCGCCTCGCCTCGTCCCCTGGGTCTACGGCCTCGGCGCGTTCTTTCTCGCCTACCGCCTCCGCGAGCTCTTCACGGCCCTCCCGCTCCTGGAGCGAACGGTCTTCCTGCTCGAGATGCTCGTGCCGGCAGCGCTCATCGGATGGGTCCTGCGAACCCGCCGCTGGCACGAAGTCGTCTTCATCGATGCGTTGCCGAGTCCTTTCACCCGAGTGATGGCTCTCCGTGCCGCGTTCGCGGCGTTCACCGTCGCCTTCGTCTCCGGCGCCGTCGGCAACATGAGCCTGGCGCGACTGCTCGCGTCGAGCACACTGCAGAGCGCGTACGTCGGGCTGATCCTGGCCGCGGGCCGGCGAATCGCCGAGGGGCTCTTCGACCTCGCGCTTCGACTGCCGCCGCTGCGATTCCTCAGGATGGTGCACCAGCACCGCGCTTACATCGAGCAGCGGGCGCATCGTCTCCTGCGCACGGTCGCGCTCGCCATGTGGGCCGCCGTGACCCTCGACTCCCTGGGCCTGCTCAGGCCGATGATCGCCACGGGCCGAACCATCTGGGCCGCCGAACTCACGCGCGGAGCCCTCCAGATCTCGGTGGGGGACGTCCTCGCCTTCGTCGTCACTGTGTGGGCGGCGTTCTTCGTGTCGTCGTTCGTCCGCTTCGTCCTCCAGGAGGACGTGTTCCCCCGGCTCTCTCTCGGCGCCGGGTTGCCCTACGCGCTGTCGAGCCTGGTGAGCTACGCGATCGTCACGGTCGGCTTCATCGTGGCGCTGCTCGTGCTCGGCGTGAACCTCGATCGAGTGACCGTGCTCGGTGGCGCATTCGGCGTCGGCGTGGGATTCGGCCTGCAGAACGTGGTCAACAATTTCGTCTCCGGCCTCATCGTGCTCTTCGAGCGGCCCGTGCACATCGGCGATGAGGTCCAGATCGGCAACGTGCAGGGGCAGGTGCGCCGGATCGGCTTTCGCTCGACCACGATCCGCATCGGTGAGGGTGCGGAGGTCATCGTGCCGAACTCCCAGCTCGTCGCGGAGAGGGTCACCAACTGGACGCCGATCCAACGGCTGCGGCGCCTCGACATCCAGGTCAACGTGAGCTACGGCACCGCCCCCGACATGGTCTTGAAAGTCCTGGTCGGCGCCGCCCAGGCTCAGAACGACATCGCCGGCCAGCCGGCCCCACAGGCGTTCTTCCTCGGCTTTGGCGACAGCGCGCTCCGCTTCGAGCTGCAGGCGTGGACGCATCGGCTGGACGCCCTTCTCGGCGTCAAGAGCGATCTCGGCGTCTCGGTGTACGCGGCGCTACGCGACGCCGGGATGGCGATCGCGCTGCCCCAGCAGGAGGTGCACCTCCGCCGCGAATAATCGTTTTGCTCCTCCGGGTGACCGGGAGTGGCCCGGTCACCATCAGCGCGGCGGGGGCGGCGCTGCGGCGGCTCGAGCGATAAGCGTTCCGCTACCCCAGTCTTTCAGGAAATTCTCACCCTCCACAAAACCAAAGACCCAGATCACCAAAGCGACCAGGCCCGTCCAGCCCGTCTGGTGACTGGCTCCCAATCCCGCCCCGTTGTCACCGTGGAAGTACTCGTAGAAGAGGATCCGGTCACGCCAGTGCGGGTCGGACTGGAACTTCGCCGTACCTCCGTATACAGGACGCGCGCCCTGCTTGTCCCGGACGAAGATGCTCGTGAGCCGCCGCGCGATCTCCTGGGCCACCTCGAAGAGGTTCATCTTGACGCCCGAGCCCGTTGGGCATTCGATGGTAAAGCTCGAGCCGTAGAACGCGTACAGGTTCATCAGCGCGCGGATGAGGAGCACGTTGACCGGGAGCCAGATCGGCCCGCGCCAGTTCGAGTTGCCACCGAAGAGTCCGCTGCTCGATTCCGCCGGCTCGTAGTCGACCCGGTGCACCGTGCCGTCGAGGAGAAGACGTAGGGCTGGTCGCGGTGGTGCAAGGACAGGGAACGGATGCCGAACGGGCCGAGAAATTCCTTCTCGTCCAGCATGTAGCCGAGCACGCGCCGCAGCTTGTCGTCGGTCAGGAGCGTCGAATCCACACTCTCGTTCGACGGCGCCCAGCGCATCAGCGGCCAGGCGGCCTGCAACCGCTATTTCGGCGCACTCGAGTTGGGCGAAGGCACGATCCGGCTGAAGCCGGCGGGGACGACCCGCATGGCCTGCGCGCCCGCCGTCATGGATCAGGAAAGCCGGTTTCTTGCCGCCCTTGGCGCAGCCAGCGCGTTCCGGCGCGAGGCAGGCAAGCTCGTGCTCCTCGACGACACCGGGCGCGTGCGCGTGCGGCTCGCCGCACGTAGTCCCCGCCGCGGAGCAAACACTCCGCCGTTCGGCGGGCCTCCCGTCGCTCCCGCGCCCAGCTCACGGCTCACGCGTTCGATTGTGACAACGGATCTGGCTTCGTGATGGGAGATTCAGCCGTTACCGGCGGTTCCTGAGACGGACGCTGCGCGATCAGCGGTCGATCCGGCTGATCTTCGAGCCCTGCAGACCCATGCCGGCCATCAGGCCACGCTGATCGAAAATGAACGCATAGATCGCGTTCTGCATCGTCGTGGTCGTCATGGTCTTGGCCTTCCCGGCGTCCAGGACGACGATGCTGGGGCCCACGCCGAGCTCGAAGCCGTCGCTCTTGTTGAGATATTCGAGCGCCGGCTCGGTCATGAAGAACAGAACGTATCCGAACGTCTGAACGCCGGCCTGGAGGCCGTATGAAGCCGCGACCGTGTTGTAGTACGCCACGGTTCTGCCCTGCCGCCGGAGAGCACCGTCGCCGTACTGGGCGCCGAGGAGGAAGCCGGCCTTGACGACGTTCGGGAAGATGAGAACCCCTGCGGCTTTCTCCGAGAGCGCTCGGGCGTCGGGAACGTCGGCATAGAGCTTGCCCAGGACAGCGTCCACGTCACGGTTGATCTCGGCCGCCGATGCCGCCAGAGCGGGCCGCGTGTTCATCGACGTCGTGATCACGAGAGTGAGCGCCAGGAGACTGGCCCCGATTCGCGCCTTGACCATCGTGCGGTCTCCTCTATTTGACCAGCGGAATCTGCTTCGCGAGCTCGTAGTTCACGAGGGCCCGCATCTTGTTCTCGATCTGGTACAGACGGGCGACCTTCTTGGCCGGAAGCACCTTCTCGAAGCGCGGGACGTACGAGCTGAGCAGCGCGACGTGAGCCCGCTCGAGCGCCAGGTAGTCCGCGAGGAGCTTTGTCGCCGTCTCGTCGCTCATCGCGTTGTACGCCTTGCCGTAGGCGTCGATCAGCTTCAGGACTTGGTCGTAGTGGGTGACCATGTCGCTCTGGTACGCGTTGTAGACGGGCCAGAAGACGGTCGCCTCTCTCTCGGTGAGGTCGAGCACCGAGGCCACCACGACCTTCTTGTCCGCCCGGGCCTTCTCACGGAGGATGTTCATGTTGTCCGCGGCCTGGTCCTGGGCACCAACCGCCCCGGCGAGGAAACAGGCGAGAACGCTTCCGATGACGATCAGCCCGCGTGATCCACGTCGCATGGTCGACTTTCCTTTCGTGGCGCCGTGACGATGACGTCCCCACGGCGGATGATCACCGGCGTCCGAGTCCGATCCAATAGGACCTTGGTCCTATCGAAACCGTTTTTCGAGCCCGTGACGCGCCGCACTTCGTCCACCGCGAGCGGATGGCCCTGCACGGAGTGCCCGGACCGGATCACCAGCTCGGACTCCACGCCCTCGATGTGCGCGCTCGAATACTTGACGACGCCATCGTCGCCATCCTCGATCGGCCCCGTCCCCTGGACCGCGATGATCGAGTGCGCGTGAATCCCGGGGGCCATCGGAATGTCCTGGAGCGCACGGATGAAGTGGTGGCGTGGGTTCATGTTGTCCACGCTCGTGGGGACGACACCGGTCGCGGTCAGCGCCTCCCGGTTCTTCGTGATCATCTCTCCCGCGGCGCCAACGATGTTGATCGGAAACCGAGCTGGTGACGATCGGCACCCGCGGCGTTCACTCATCGTCCGGGAAGAGAAACGCGTACGCGTAGACCGCGGCCGCGAGGTAGTACGCGCGTTTGTGTGTCCTTTCGGCGTGGAAGAACGAGAGCTCGGAGAGCGCGAAGAGCGCGCTCACCCCTCGTCGGCCGCTGACCACCGCGGCGTGGAGGTCGGCCAGCGCCGCCTCCGGCTCCTCGTCAAATCGCTCGGCCAGGTTCTGTTCATGGAACACGTTCTGCGTGGGAATGCTCGGCGTGCCGACGGAGAGCACACTTCCCGTCAGCGTCCGGTGCACGACGTCGGGCTCGACCCTGACCGCGCCGACCGGCGTCGCGCACGCAGCAGCAAGGATCGCCGCGCCGCCGACCAGGAACAGGAGAGCGCCCCGGCGCCCCTGTGCCATCGGCGTGGTGGTCATCGAGGCGCGGCTTTGATGAAGGCCGAAAGGACGGTCTGGCTGGGGTCCGCCTTGCAGTATCCGATGGCCCGATCGATCATCTCGCCTTCGACGCGCTCGTCCCACGTCGTCTGCCGGCGCATGCCCGCGACGTACCCGTCGAAGTAGATCAGGAGACGGTCCTGGCGCTCACTGGGAAGCGCAAGTAACTCGGCGCACGCAATTTGCTCCATATGAACCACGCGCGGAACGACCGTCATCTGCGCAGCCGCCGGTACCACGGGAAGGGTCGCTGCGACAACGCCGACACACCACGCGGTGAGGATGACTGGTCTCGGCAGATCCATCGTCGTGACACCTCGCTGTCGGGTTGAATCCCACCACGACATTCGGCCCGGAGGATATCAGACCAAGGTCCAATACGGCTCCAGGGTACGACCCCACGGTACGACCAAGGTCCGATTGCCCACGGTGGTGCGCCCACTCAGAATCCGCGCGGCGGACACCCCGAACCACCACACACAGGAGAAATGATCATGAAGGCTGTCCCGTCGAGTCCCGAGCGCATCGACCGTCTCTTCTCCACCGGCGAAGCGCGGCTCGATCGCTGGTACAAGCTCACCTTCGCAGCGCAGGCCTGGGCGGCCAAGCATGACGAGGGCGCCCGCACCACGGTCGAGACCGCGTTCGCGGAGCTGCGTCCGGCCGAGAGCTTCTTCGGCTACCCGGGGCCGCGCCTGCTGCGCGCCGTCGAGGACGAGATCGCCCAGGGAGACGCGGGCGACGTCGCGCGACTCGTGCAGCGCATCTACAACGCGCTGATGTCGAACAGCTACCGCGCGGACGCCGCGGAGTGGGAGACGAGCGACGATGCGACGAATGGCGCCGCCGCGCTTCGCCTGCCGCCTCGGCTGGAATCGGGCGAGACGCGACGACCATACTTCGAGATGCTCATCGTCACGCCCGCCCCGCCGGCACGCTGGGCTTCCACCACGCAGGAGCTCCGGCGCCTGCGGCGGCCGGAGGATCAGTTCATCTACGAGAGTGTCGTGGTCGGCAGCTTCGAGGACGCGATCCTGGCCGTCCTGTTCAACGGCAGCATCCAGTCGGTGGTGATCTCGGACGGCTTTCGGTTCCTCTCTTTCCACGATGCGCCCATCCTGCACCAGGTGCTCGCGACCCAGCTTCAGGTCGATGCTGAAAGCGTTGCGCCGCAGGAGTACGGAACGCAGTTGGCTCGCGCGCTGAAGCGGGTCCGGCCCGAGGTCGACATCTACCTGCTCAGCCGGCGCAACGTGGACGCGGTCGCCAGCGACCCCGACGTCGCGACCTGTGTCCGCCGGGTGTTCTACGGCGTCGAGGAACCCCTCGAAATCCATCTCAGCGCCATCGAGGGAGTGGCCGAGCGGTTCGAGACTCCCTACTTCGACAACCTCAAGCGCTACGCGCAGCGTCCGATCGGCACGTTCCACGCCCTGCCCATCGCCCGCGGCAAATCGATCTTCAAGTCGAACTGGATCCGCGACATGGGCGAGTTCTACGGCCCGACGCTGTTCCTCGCCGAGTCCTCGGCGACCACCGGCGGCCTCGACTCGCTGCTCGAGCCGACCGGCAACATCAAGCGAGCCCAGGACATGGCCGCTCGCGCGTTCGGCTGCGACCGCGTGTTCTTCGTCACCAACGGCACGTCGACGTCGAACAAGATGGTCGAACAGGCGCTGCTGGCACCGGGCGACATCGCCATCGTCGACCGCAACTGTCACAAGTCGCATCACTACGGCATGGTGATGGCAGGCGCCCAGCCGTACTACGTCGAGGCCTATCCGATGACCGCCTACTCCATGTATGGCGGCGTCCCGCTCCGGTCCCTGAAGAAGGCTCTGCTCGATCTCAAGGCCGCGGGTCTTCTCCATCGCGTTCGCCTCGTCACGCTCACCAACTGCACCTTCGACGGCCACGTCTACAACACGCGCCGCGTGATGGAGGAATTGCTCGCGATCAAGCCGGATCTGGTCTTCCTGTGGGACGAGGCGTGGTTCGGATTCGCCCGGTTCTCGCCGTTCCTGAGGCCGCGGACCGCGATGGGCGCGGCGGCCGATATCGAGGCGTGGCTCCAGACGCCGGCGGCCACCGAGGCCTTCGCCGCGCAGGAAAAGTCGCTAGGGCGCGAACTCGATCCGAAGGACCCGCGCGTCCTCGACACGCGCCTTCAGCCCGATCCGTCGAAGGTCCGGCTACGCATCTACCAGACCAACTCGACCCACAAGTCGATGTCGAGCCTACGCCAGGGCTCGATGGTGCTGGTCCGCGACGTCGACTTCCACCACGTCGAGGCGCAGTTCAAGGAGGCGGTCTTCACCCACGCCTCGACCTCGCCCAACCTCCAGATCATCGCCACCCTCGACGTTGCGCGCCGGCAGATGGAGCTCGAGGGGTATGAGCTCGTCGCCCGCTCCACCCAGCTCGCGCTCGACATCCGCCGCGCCGTCAACAGCCACCCCGTGATCTCGAAGTACTTCCGCGTGCTCGACGCCGACGAGATGATTCCGGCCGAGTACCGGCCGTCGGGCTTCGGGAGCTTCCTGAAGGCCGGCCAGAGCTGGGCCGATGCCGTGAAGGCGATCCAGCGGGACGAGTTCTTCCTCGATCCCACGCGGCTGACCCTCGTCTGCGGCACCGCCGGCTTCGATGGCACCCAGTTCAAGGGCTTGCTCGCGTCGAAGTACAGCATCCAGCTCAACAAGACGTCACGCAACAGCGTGCTGTTCCAGACCAACATCAACAACACCCTCAGCGACGTCGCGCACCTCCTCAAGGTGCTCGGCGAGATCGCGAGAGACCTCGACGAGCAGCTCACCCGCGGGACCGACGGCGAGCGCGCCGCGTTCAAAGCGCGTGTCAAGTCGCTCATGGAAGACGTCCCCGATCTCCCCAACTTCACGCGCTTCCACGACAGCTTCCGCGAGAATCCGGCGAGCGCCACCATCGAGGGCGACATGCGAGCCGGGTTCTACGCCGCCTATGACGAGGCCGGCTGCGAGTATCTCCCGCTCAACAGCCCGGACGTCGATGCGCGGCTCGCGACGGGGCCGGAGCTGGTCTCGGCGAGCTTCGTCATCCCTTATCCCCCGGGCTTCCCGATCATGGTGCCGGGCCAGGTGCTCGATGCCGGCACCATCGGGTTCATGCGCAAGCTCGACGTCAAGGAGATTCACGGCTTCGAAGCGAGCCGCGGCCTCAAGCTGCTCAAGCCGTCGGCCCTCGGCCGGAAGAAATCCGCATCGGCCAACGCGGAGAACGGAGGGCAACATGTTTGAATGGGTCGCTCAGACATTGCGTTCCTATCCGGAGATCGCGCTCTTTCTCTCCCTGGGCATCGGCTACTACGTGGGCAAGTTCACCTTCAAGGGCATCGGCCTTGGTGCGGTCACGGCCACCCTGCTGGCGGCCGTCGTGATCGGGCAGCTCGGCATCACGATCTCGCCGAATGTGAAGTCGACCTTCTTCCTCATTTTCCTGTTCGCTGTCGGCTACGGCGTCGGGCCGCAGTTCGTCCGGGGCGTCGCCAAGGATGGCCTGCCGCAAGCGATTTTCTCGGCGGTTCTCTGCGTGTTCTGCCTGGGTATCCCCGTCGTGGTCGCGAAGGTCGCCGGATACGACCTGGGCTACGCGGCGGGGCTGTACGCGGGATCGCAGACGATCTCGGCCTCGATGGGCCTCGCGACGGACGCCATCAACCGACTAGGCTTACCCACGGACCAGGCCAAAGGCCTCCTCGACGCGATCCCGGTCGCCTACGCCGTAAGCTATATCTTTGGCACCGTCGGCTCGGCGATCGTGATCGCGCTGGTGGGGCCGGCGTTGCTCCGCATCAACCTTCCTGCCGCCTGCAAGGACTACGAAGAAAAGCAGGGCGGCGTCAAGGAGCTGGGCGGCGCCGGTTCGGCCTGGCACCGCTGGGAAATTCGCGCGTTCGCTCTGCAGGCGAACTCCCGGGTCGAAGGCCTCCGGGCCACCGAGGCCGAGGCGCTGATGCCCGATGCGCGCGTCTTCATTCTTAGAATCCGCCGCGACGGCAAGATCGAGGAGGCCAGCGCCGATACCGTGCTGCGCAAGGGCGACGTGGTGGCCCTCGTCGGCGCGCGCGACGTGCTCCTGAAGCTGATCGGGGCGGGTGCGAACGAGGTGGAGGACCCGGAGCTCCTGAGCGTGCCGGTCGAGGGCGTCGACGTCTACGTGACCAACAAGGCCGTCGACGGCAAGACGCTCGCCGAGTTGGCCCAACGGCCCACCGCCCGCGGCGTGTTCCTCCGCAGAATCACGCGTGGCGCGGTCGCCACCTCGATTCCGATCCTCCCGAACACGAAGATCAACCGCGGTGACATCCTCACGCTCGTCGGCCGCACTCAGGACACCTCCGCGGCGGCCAAGGACCTGGGCGTTCTCGATCGGCCGAGCGATGTCGCCGACGTTGCCTTCATCGGCGGCGCGATCACGCTCGGCGCGCTGGTCGGGGCGCTCGTCCTGAAAATCGGCGGGGTGCCGCTAACGCTGTCCACCGCCGGCGGCGCCCTCATCGCGGGCCTGGTATTTGGCTGGCTGCGCTCGGTGCGCCCGTCCTTCGGACGCATCCCGTCTTCCACCGTCTGGTTCATGAACTCGGTCGGCCTCAACATGTTCATCGCCGTGGTCGGCCTCACGGCCGGCCCGGGCTTCGTCAAAGGCCTGCAGACGCAGGGCATCGGCCTGTTCCTGTGGGGAGCCGTGGCGACCACGGTGCCCCTGATCATCGGCATGTACCTCGGCAAGTATGTCTTCCGCTTCCACGACGCGCTCCTGCTCGGCATCTGCTCCGGGGCGCGCACGACGACGGCGTCGCTCGGGCTGGTCTGCGACCGGGCCCAGAGCCAGGTGCCGGCGCTCGGCTACACCGTCACCTACGCCGTCGGTAACACGCTGCTCACGATCTGGGGCATGGTCATCATCATGCTGCTGTCATAACGAATTCCAGGAAACGCAGGAGACAAACGCCCATGGACCTTCTGAATCTCCGCAAGTTCGAGACGCTCAGCCCGTTCGAGATCAAGGACGAGCTGATCAAGCTGGCCAAGAAGACCTCGAAGACCACGCAATCGGCGTTCCTCAACGCCGGCCGGGGTAACCCCAACTGGATCGCCACGACGCCACGCCAGGGCTTCTTCCTGCTCGGCCAGTTCGCGGTCACCGAGAGCCAGCGCGTGATGGAGCATCCGGCCGGCATCGGGGGAATGCCGCAGGCTCAGGGCATCGCGGGCCGGCTGGAGGCCTGGCTCGCCAAGCACGCCGACATGCCCGGCGCGTCCTTCCTCTCGTCGGCCGTGCCGTTCGCGGTGAAGACGTTCGGGTTCGAGCGGGACGCGTTCGTCCACGAGCTGGTGGACTCGATCATCGGCGACAACTACCCGGTGCCCGACCGGATGCTGGTCCACAACGAGCGCATCGTGCACGAGTACCTGATGTGGGCGATGTGCGGGGATCCCCGACCGGCCGGGAAGTTCGACCTCTACGCGGTCGAGGGCGGAACGGCCGCGATGTGCTACATCTTCAAGTCGTTGAAGGCCAATCGTCTGCTCAAGCCCGGCGACACGATCGCGCTCGGCACACCGATCTTCACGCCGTACATCGAGATGACGCACCTCGAGGACTACGCCCTGAACGTGGTGAACATCCATGCCCCGCAGGAGAACCGCTTCCAGTTCACGGACGCGGAGCTCAAGAAGCTGGAGCATCCGCAGATCAAGGCGTTCTTCCTCGTCAATCCCGGCAATCCGACGGGCGTCGCGCTCAGCAAGGAGACGATCGGGAAGATCGCCAACATCGTGAAGAGGCGCCCCGACCTGATGCTTCTGACGGACGACGTGTACGGAACGTTCGTCCCGGAGTTCCGGTCCCTGCTGGGCGAGCTGCCCCAGAACACGATCGGCGTCTACTCGTATTCGAAATACTTCGGCTGCACGGGTTGGCGGCTCGGCGTGATCGCGGTCCACGAAGACAACATCTTCGACAAGATGATCGCGAAGCTTCCCGACACGGAGCTCAAGGCGCTCGACAAGCGCTACGGCGCGCTGACCCTCGAGCCGCGCAAGGTCAAGTTCATCGACCGCATCGTGGCCGACAGTCGTGACGTGGCCCTCAACCACACCGCCGGGCTCTCGCTGCCCCAGCAAGTCATGATGACCCTGTTCTCCCTCTCCGAGATGATGGACGGCGCCAGGCGCTACCAGCAGGCCTGCATGGAGATCGTCCATCGGCGTGCGTTGGCCATGATCGAAGGCCTGGGCCTCCAGGTCACGCCGAACCCGCTGTTCGATGCCTACTACGGCTTGATCGACTTCGAGTTCTGGGCGCGAAAGAACATCGGCGAGGACGCGGTCGAATACCTCAAGAAGAACGTCCACCCGCTCGATCTCGCCTTCCGTCTGGCCGAGGACCACGGAATCGTGCTGCTGAACGGCGGTGGCTTCGACGCGCCCGACTGGTCGCTTCGCGTTTCGCTGGCCAATCTCGCCGATGACGTGTACGACGACATCGGACGCGGGGTTCGGTCGGTCGCGCGCGGCTACCGCCATGCCTTCGAGGCCTCCAGGGGCGCAAAGAAGGAGTAAGAAACCTCAGGGGCGACCAGGGAGGGAGAGCCATGAACTGGTTCGTGGATGCCCTGCGGCACAACCCCGAGCTGGCGATCTTTCTCACGCTGGCGCTGGGCTTCCTCGTTGGTCGCCTCAAGATCGGTGGCTTCAGCCTTGGGACGGTGGTGGGCACGCTCCTGGCGGGCGTGCTCATCGGCCAGCTCGACATCAAGGTTCCGGCCATCGTGAAAACCGTGTTCTTCGATCTGTTCCTGTTCACGACGGGGTACAAGGTCGGGCCCCAGTTCTTCCGCGCTCTGAAGAAGGACGCCGTGTCCCAGGTCGCGCTCACGGTGGTCCTCTGCGTGACGTGTCTGGTAAGCGCCTTCGTGGCTGCGAAGCTCCTCGGGTACGACATGGGGACCGCCGCGGGGCTCCTGGCCGGGGCGTTCTCGGAGTCGACGGTGATCGGGACCGCCGGGGAAGCGATCAACCGCCTCGCGATCCCGACCGAAGAGAAGACCCGGTTGATCAACAACATTCCGATCGCCTATGCGGTGACCTACCTGATCGGCACCGCTGGACTGGTCTGGTTCCTTCCTGTCATCGGGCCGAAGCTGATGGGGATCAACCTGAAAGAGGAGGGCAGGAGAGCTCAGGCGAAGACGGTGGGGGCTGCCGAGCTGGAGCCCGGGATCACGTCCGCGGCGCGACGGTACGATGTTCGAGCCTACCGCGTGTCGAACCAATTCCTGGCCAAGAGGACGATCGGCGAAATCGAGGCGATGCCCAAGGACGCACGGGTCTTCATTCTGCGGATCCGTCGTCAGGGCCAGATCGTCGAACCGCAGCCGAGCACGGTGATTCTCGAGGACGATGTCATCGCGGTGGCCACGCGGCGTGCGGTGCTGGTGGAGCACGGCGCCAAGATTGGGCCCGAGGTGGAAGACCACGCGTTGCTCGACATCCCCGTCGAGATGTTGGACGTCGTGGTGACGAACAGGACGCTGGCCGGACAGACCGTGGCCGAGTTGGCCCGCCACGAGGTCGCCCGCGGCGTCTTCTTGCAGAAGCTCGTGCGAGCCGGTGAGGAGATGCCGGTCGTCCCCGAGATGACGATCGACCGTGGCGATGTCATGAGCCTCGTCGGCCCGAGACCCGAGGTCGAGCGGGCGGCCAAGGAGCTCGGGTACCCCGACTGGCCAACGAACACCACTGATATGATCTTCGTCGGCACCGGCATCGTGCTCGGGGGGCTCGTCGGCCTCCTCTCGATCACGATTGCCGGGCTGCCGCTCACCCTCACCGCCAGCGGCGGCGCTCTCGTCATGGGGCTCGTGTTCGGGTGGCTGCGTTCCGTGAGACCGCTCATCGGCCGCATACCCGAACCAGCGATCTGGATCTTCGACACCGTCGGGCTCTGCGTCTTCATCGGTGTGGTGGGCCTGAGCGCTGGCCCGGGGTTCGTCGCTGGGCTTCAGACAACCGGGATCAGCCTCGTCGTCGTGGGCCTGGTGTGCGCCCTGATTCCTCACACCGTGGCGATTCTTTTCGGGCGGTACGTGCTCAGAATGAATCCGCTCATCCTCCTGGGGGCGTGCGCCGGGGCGGGAACGATCACGGCCGCGCTCCGGGCCATCCAGGATGAAGCACAGAGCAAGGTGCCGGCGCTCGGCTACACGGTGCCGTATGCGATCGGGAACATTCTGCTGACGGCCTGGGGGCCGGTCATCGTGGCCCTGATGTGGGCGGGGCGTTAGGAACGTCTCAGAGAAACCGCCGCCTGCCCTGAATTCAGGTCGGATGAGCAGACGACGAACGACGACTTAAGCTCCGTGAGTCGCATGCGGCCGTCGTCCACGACCGTCATCTCGATGATGGCCGGGGGCTCTGACTTCTTCCACGGCAGGTATGAAAGGATGTTGATCGAGTAGGCGATACCCTCGCCGACTTGCTTCGCCCGCGCGTCATAGGCCCAGAACGAGCGCTGTTCGCGCTCGTACGCTTGATAGTTGCAGCGGGTCTCGATCACTCGCCAGGCGAACTCCTGCACCAGCCGTGGCACCGGAGTATTCCGAGCAAACAGGATTCGGGACTCGATGGGGGCAGCGGCGAAGCCCGCCAGAGCACACAGCATCGACACGAGAGTCACCATTCGCCACACGACGTCGCCATCGTAGCGCATCGCCTCGCGGTCGGCCTCTCGACGGCCGTCTCGCTGTCGAGTACGACCTACGTCCAATTGTCAAGCGTGCCCCGGCTGTGTATGGTGCCCGCATCCCTGATCGACCCACCGGTGAGGAGGGATCATGAGGCACCGATTCACCGTCTCGTTGGTGCTCGGGCTCACGCTGCTCGTCATCTCAGCTGCGTGGAAGGAGCCGGCTTCGGCTGAAGACGCTCCGCCACCACCACCGGTGCTGTCCCCGGCAGAAGCACTGTTCCTCCCCCTGAAGGAGAAGGTCCACGCCCTGGAGACGCCCTTCCTGAGAGACACGGACGTGAAACTGCACCTTCGCCTCTTCTACTTCAACCGAGAGAAGCCTGACGACTCTGAGAACGAGGCGTTGGCCTTCGGAGGCTGGGTCGGCTACAAGTCCGGGTGGCTGCTCGACACCTTCGCGATGGGGGCGACACTGTATGGCTCCGCGCCGCTCTACGCGCCGACTAACAAGGACGGCACGCTCCTCCTCAAGCCTGGCCAGAACGGCTACTACGTGCCGGGCGAGGCATGGGGCGCGCTCCGCTATCAGGACTACGCGATCCTCAAGGGCTACCGACAGCTCGTCGATCAGACCTTCATCAACCCGCAGGACAACAGGATGACGCCGAACACCTTCCAGGGCGTGACGCTCGGGGGCAAGGTGGCCTGGGTCCAGTACCTTACCGGGTTTCTCTGGCAGATCAAGCCGCGCAACTCCGATGAGTTCATCAGCATGTCGCAGCAGGCGGGGGCCGGGGTGAACAGCAACGACGGCGTCGGCCTCGCCGGCGTACGGCTGACGCCGCTCCAGGGGCTCCGGATCGACTTCAGCAACCAGTACGGCGTCAACACCTTCAACACCATCTATGCGGAGGCCGACTACTTGCGGCCCCTGAGCGCGGACTGGAAGCTCCGCATGGGAGTGCAGTTCACCGACCAGCGCGCTGTCGGCGATGGGCTCCTGCCCAGGGCCGTCGGCAAGCAGTTCTGGGACACCCAGGCGGGTGGGGGGCGCGTCCAGGCGATCTACCGGGACCTGACGCTCACGGGAGCCTTCGCGATCACCAGCGCCGGCAACACCATCCAGTCCCCGTGGGGGAGCTTTCCCGGATACCTCTCGGAGATCGACCAGGACTTCGACCGCGCCCGAGAGAAGGCGGTGGGGGTCGGCGCGGCCTACGATTTCAAGGCGCTCGTCCAGGGCTTGAGCAGCAACGTCAACTTCACCTGGGGGTGGGATGCCATCAACCCGTCCTCGGGCAAGAAGGCGCCCAACCAGGCAGAGTACGATTTCACCGTCGACTACCGCCCGCCCGTGCAAAAGCCGTTCTTCCTCAATGGGATGTGGTTTCGCTTCCGCGGGGACATGCTCGATCAGCAAGACGCCAAGAAGCTCGGCTACCAGTTCCGGCTCATCATCAACTGGGAGAGAGACCTGATCTAAGGTGCTCTCCGCCTACTCGATGCCGCCGGATGCGGAAGACGTGCGCAGCCTGCGCGTCGTCGTGCGCCCGCACCTGAACCGCACAGTGATCGATTCACGATGGGCGTGCGTAGGCCGGCCCTGCATCACGTCTGCGTAGCTGATCTCGCCCTGGAGCTCCAGCCAACGAAAACGACCGGATCAGCTGGCGGCTTTTCGGGGAAACTCCTCGAGGGACCGCGCGGGCTCCTGGTACCACTGATCTGGCGGCACCACCTTCGGGCTCGCCGGATCCGACTCATAGGCCGGCGTCATGATCTGCACGCCGTATTCGTTGAACACGTCCTGGATGTTCCGGTGGAGCGCGGTGTAGCGCGCCGCCATGCCGTGCGAGTCGCCGCAATACGCGTTGAGCTCGTAGTTGACGGCAAAGTCGCCGAGCGACGTCTGCA
This sequence comes from Candidatus Rokuibacteriota bacterium, assembly GCA_003220615.1. Lineage (GTDB taxonomy): Bacteria > Methylomirabilota > Methylomirabilia > Rokubacteriales > CSP1-6 > 40CM-68-15. Next base: position 5,965 of record QHTB01000053.1, on the reverse strand, counting down.
ACACGAAGGGGGACGGCACCGCCTGTAGGTCGGGAGTGCGGCTGGCCGCCAGGAGCAGCATCGCCTCGACCTGGCGCCACGGGACCTCGTAGCCGATCCCGACGGTGGTGTGGAGGATGAGTCCCTCGCGGGCGGCGTAGGTGCTGTAGTTCACGACCTGGCTCGTCAGGATGACGGAGTTGGGGACGATCACGTCCTCGTTCTTGATCGTGCGGAGGTGGGTCACCTGAAGCCGCATCGCCACCACGTCGCCGACCACGTCGTTGATCTTCACGCGATCACCGACCTTGAACGTCCGGCGATAGATCAGCGAGTATCCCGCCATCATGTTGGCGACGACCGACGAGGCCCCGAGCGAGAAGAGCACGCCGAAGAAGATCGACATGCCCTTGAAGGCGGCGGACTCCGACCCCGGGATGTACGGATAGGCGATCACCGCCGCGAACCCGATGATGGCGATGCGGACGATCCGGTACGTCGGCACTGCCCACTCGCGCTCGAACCCCGCGAACGTGACGGTTCCCCGCTCGAGGCTCGTGAAGACGAGCGCCACGATCTTGAGCACGTAGCGGGTGACGAGGACGAGGATCACGAGGAAGACGAGATTGGGCAGGTGCGTCAGGACGCCGCCCGCCATTGTCGCAAGGGGGGCAAGGACATAACCGAGGAGCCGTGCGGCTGCTGGCCGCGTCCACGGGAAGCGCGTGAGGACGAATGACAGGTAGAGATAGGCGAGGCCGAGGATGACGAGGGCGCGAACGACGCGGAGGGCGGTGCGCACGGCCTCGCGGAGCCGCTCCGCATGGATGACCTGGACCGACTGGATCTCGAGCGAGCGCAAGCGTCGCGTGTACCGGCTTTCCAGGATGAGGTTGAGGCGCCGCCAGAACCGGATCAGCACGAGGACCGCGCCCGCGAGCACCACGGTGGCCGCAAGGCTCGCCCCCGCGGCGGCGAGAAGATTCCGGGGCGAGCGATCGCGTCGATACGCCTCGACGGCGCCGCGGATGCGGCGGGCATACCAGCGGGCGAGGTCGTCTCGGTGGAACCCCTCGACCTCGGCATCGGCCTCGAACACGGACATGATGGGGTCGTCCCCCATCACGATGTCGCTGGAGCGCTCGCCCGGGACGACGCGCAGGGTGTCGATCGCCGCCCCCCGGTCAGCGGCCGCCGCGCGGACGCGATCGGCGATCACGCTCGCGCGCTCGTCCGCAGGGTAGGCGGACAGGCCGCGAACGCGGAAGAGCGTGACGCCGTCGACGACGACGGGGGCGGTGGCGGTGCCGGGGGCATCCGCAGCGAGAGCCGGCGACGTCGCCGGTGCGAGCAGCGAGAGAAGGAGCAGGATGGTGATCGCCACGAAGGTGTTCTCGCGACCGTAATGTCGGGCCCCGTGGCGCGCTGTGCAATACGACCAAAGGCCCATAGCGGGCGCCCACGCCTCCCTCTATCGTCCCGGCAAAGACAGCCGTGTGAACCCGAAAATGCTTACCTGGGCCGCTGTCGTGCTCGAGGCCGGGCTGTTGGGCGGAAAGCACGATGGATCCGCCGATGAGGTACCTGATGGACGAAGCCAGTCGTGATGAGGGACAGAGCCCGCCGATGAAGCGCCTCGGGGCCGTCTTCGTGGAGCGCTTGACCCGGCAGTGGGTCGTGCTCGATCCCGAGGGCAAGTTCTGGATCCTGCCCGCCGGTGACGATCCCTGGCGCAATCGCCTACCGTTCCACCCCACCGAGGACACCGGTCTCGATCCGGTGCCAGGGCATTACAAACACGTCCTTGGGTTACCGTTCTGAACAACTGGAAGGATCGGCCATGACAGCAGAGCACCTTCGACTCGAAGCGGACCGTGAGCGACGTCTTCCATGGAAGAAGTGGGGCCCGTATCTGAGCGAGCGGCAGTGGGGCACTGTTCGCGAGGATTACAGCGAAGGGGGCGACGCGTGGCAGTACTTCAGCCACGACCAGGCACGCTCTCGCGCCTATCGCTGGGGGGAAGACGGCCTGGCCGGTTTTTCCGACGACCAGCAGCAGCTGTGCTTCGCGCTGGCCTTGTGGAACGGCAAGGATCCGATTCTCAAGGAGCGTCTGTTCGGCCTCACCAACAGCGAAGCCAATCACGGTGAGGACGTCAAGGAGTACTACTTTTACCTCGACAGCACCCCGACGCACTCCTACATGAAGTATCTCTACAAGTACCCGCAGGCCGCCTTCCCCTACTCGGATCTGGTGGAGACCAACCGTGGCCGCGGCCGGAACGAGTTCGAGTACGAGCTGCTCGATACGCACGTGTTCGACGAGGATCGTTACTTCGACGTCTTCGTCGAGTATGCGAAGGCGACCCCGGAAGACATCCTGATCAAGATCAGCGTCCACAATCGCGGCCCGGAGACGGCCGAGCTGCACGTGCTGCCGACGCTCTGGTTTCGAAACCGGTGGTCCTGGCAGGGCGACGTCGAGCGTCCGCTGCTGAACCAGATCGGGGCGTCCGGAGGCGTGATCAGGGCCGTGGATTCCGGCCTGGGAGAGCGCTACCTCTATTGCGAGGGAGACGCGCCCCTCCTGTTCACGGAGAACGAGACCAACACGGAGCGCATCTTCGGAGCTCCCAGCCGCAGCCCGTACGTCAAGGACAGCATCAACAACTACCTCGTCAACGGCCAGCGTGACGCCGTGAACCCGGACAAGAAGGGGACGAAAGCCGCCGCGCACTATCACCTGAGCGTCGGCCCCGGCGAGTGCCAGGTCGTTCGGCTCCGCCTCTCGGAGGTTGCCCCGACCGCGCTGGCTCCGACCAACGGCGCCAGTCCATTCGGAAAGGGATTCGAGGAAGTCGTCCTGACTCGCCAGAAGGAAGCCGACGAGTTCTACGCGTCCATCACACCGGACACGTTCGACGCCGATCAGGCCAACGTCATGCGCCAGGCCGTGGCCGGCATGCTCTGGAGCAAGCAGTTCTACCATTACGACGTCGACAAGTGGCTGGAGGAGCGCGGCTCGGACCCCTTCAAGGCGTCACGGCGCGCGGCTCCTCGCAATGACCGCTGGCACCACATGTACAACGGCGACGTCATCTCCATGCCGGACAAGTGGGAGTATCCGTGGTACGCGGCGTGGGACCTGGCCTTCCACGTCCTGGCCCTGACGCTCGTGGACCCGGACTTCGGCAAGCAGCAGCTGAAGCTGATGCTGCGCGAGCGCTACATGCACCCGAATGGCCAGATCCCGGCCTACGAGTGGAACTTCGGCGACGTCAACCCGCCGGTGCACGCGTGGGCCACCATCTTCACCTACCGCCTGGAGAAGACGGAACGGGGGGAGGGAGACAAGGAGTGGCTGAAGAGCAGCTTCCAGAAGCTGCTCTTGAACTTCACCTGGTGGGTGAACCGCAAGGACCGCTCCGACCGCAACGTGTTCGAGGGCGGTTTCCTGGGCCTGGACAACATCGGTGTGTTCGACCGCAGCGCGCCCCTGCCGACCGGCGGTTACCTGGAACAGGCCGACGGCACCGCCTGGATGGCGCTCTTCTGCGAGAACATGCTCGAGATCGCCTCCGAGCTGGCGCTGAGCGATCCAGAATACGCCGAGATGACGCTCAAGTTCATCGAGCACTTCTACTGGATCGCCTCGGCCATGACGCATGCCGGCCAGGACACGGGGATGTGGGACGAGGAAGACGGCTTCTTCTACGACGTGCTCCGGACGCCCGACGGCAAGGCCCAGCGCTTGAAGGTCAGGTCCATGGTGGGTCTGCTGCCCCTGTGCGCGGCGACAGTGTTCGACGGGAAAGTGATAGAAATGTACCCGGAGATCCGGGAGCGGGCGTATCGGTTCCTCTCGGCTCGCCCTGAGATTCGCGCGGCCATCCACGACCCGGGCAAGCCCGGTGTGGCCAATCGCCGACTGGCTTCGATCATGGACGAAGCCAAGCTCCGCCGGGTGCTGGCAACCATGCTCGACGAGAAGGAGTTCCTGAGCCCCTTCGGCATCCGCTCGGTGTCGCGCTACCACGCCGACCACCCGTACGTCTTCTGGGCGGGAGACCAGGAATTTCGCGTGTCCTACCTGCCAGCGGAGTCCGACACCGGGATGTTCGGCGGAAACTCCAACTGGCGCGGGCCCATCTGGATGCCCATGAATGCCCTGATCGTCCGGGCGCTCATCCAGTACTACCTGTACTACGGCGATGACTTCACGGTGGAGTGTCCCACGGGGTCCGGACGCCGCATGAACCTGTATCAGGTCGCCGGGGAGATCACGCGACGACTGTCCAACATGTTCCTGCGCGACAAGGACGGTCGGCGTCCCGTCTACGGTGGGACCGAGAAGTTCCAGAACGACCCGCACTGGCGCGATTGCCTGCTGTTCTACGAATACTTCCACGGCGACAACGGGGCCGGCCTCGGCGCGAGCCACCAGACCGGCTGGACGGGAGTCATCGCCCGCATGATGCATCTCTTCGCGACCATCGACCCGGAGAAGATGCTCGAAGCCGGCAAGACGGGGTACGTGGACGTGCTCGCGGCAGAAAAGTCATGACGCGCGACGGCTATCCTTCGCTGTTCCAGATCAACACCCGGGTCTGGCTGACAGAGCTGTCCCGCGTCATCGGACGGCCGGCCACGCTCAACGACATTCCTGACGTCGAGCTGGACCGCGTCGCGGAGATGGGCTTCGACTGGGTCTGGCTCCTGAGCGTGTGGCAGACGGGTGAAGCGGGCCAGCGAATTTCGCGAAGCAATCCGGAGTGGCGCCGGGAATTCGAGGACACCCTCCCTGACCTGCGCGAAGAGGACATTCCCGGTTCGGGGTTCGCGATCACCGGCTACACGGTGCACAAGGATCTGGGAGGGAATGTTGCCCTGGACCGTCTCCGCGAGCGGCTCCGGAAGCGAAATCTGAGATTGATGCTCGACTTCGTCCCCAACCACACGGGCCTGGATCACCCGTGGGTCGAGAGTCATCCCGAGTACTACATCGCCGGGACCGAACGGGACCAGGCCCGAGCGCCGGCGAATTATGTCTGGGTCAAGCGCAAGCGCGGCGACCTGCTGCTGGCCCACGGCCGCGATCCGTACTTTGCCGGTTGGCCCGACACCTTGCAGCTCAACTACGGCAACCCGGCGCTTCAGGACGCGATGATCAAGGAGCTCGTGCGCATCGCCGGGCAGTGCGACGGCGTGCGCTGCGACATGGCCATGCTGGTCTTGCCGGAGGTCTTCGAGCGAACCTGGTCCATCCAGTCCGCGCCGTTCTGGCCGAAGGCGACCCAACAGGTGCGGGCACGGGTTCCGGACTTCTGCTTCATGGCCGAGGTCTACTGGGATCTGGAGTGGACCCTCCAGCAGCAGGGATTCGACTACGCGTACGACAAGCGGCTCTACGACCGCCTCCGCGAGGGTCACGCCCGGCCGGTGCGCGAGCATCTCTACGCCGGGCTCGACTACCAGAACAAGCTGGCCCGTTTCCTCGAAAACCACGACGAGCCGAGGGCGGCCGCCGTGTTTTCCCCCGACGTCGAGGAAGCCGCGGCCGTCATCACGTTCCTCACCCCCGGGCTACGCTTCTTCCATCAAGGCCAGTTCGAGGGACGCAGGAAGCGGATCTCTCCCCATCTCTCGCGGCGCCCGGATGAACCCGTCAATCCGATGCTGGAGCAGTTCTACGCCCGGCTCCTCGCGGTGCTGCGTCGTCCGGAAGTTCGCGACGGCCGGTGGCAATTGCTCGATTGCCGGCCCGCCTGGGATGGCAACTGGACCTCGGATTGTTTCGTGGCCTTTGCCTGGCAGGGCTCGCACGGAGAGCGTCTCGTCGTCACCGTGAACTACTCTCCCAATCAGAGCCAGTGTTACGTCCGGATGCCGTTCAATGACCTCGGCAACGGTCAGTGGCGGCTCGAGAACTTGATCGGTGACGACGTCTACGACCGGGGAGGCACGGACGTGATGTCACGCGGACTCT
>QHTB01000082.1 GCA_003220615.1 Candidatus Rokuibacteriota bacterium | reverse complement strand
GCTACGCCGACCGTCAGGGCCCGGCCGAGTACAACAAGCTGCTGGCCCGGCAACGCGCCGAGGCGGTCAAACAGTTCCTCGTCGAGCTGGGCGTGCCCGATCCGAGCGTGAAGGTCGCGGCCGTCGGGCCCGACGGCGCGATCTGCGACGAACCCAGTCGGGAATGCCAGCAGCTCAACCGCCGGGTCCACGTCGAGATCCGGAAGCTCACCCACGCCGCCGCCACGTCCGTACGCGCGGTGAGCGCCGAGGGCCGTGAGAGCGTCCGCGACACGAACGACCAGCCCTGAGGCATCGAGGCGGAGGCGAGCGATGAGCACGATCAGAACTAGTGTCGCGCTGCTCCTGCTGCTCATCGTCGCCTCCGCCCTGCCGGTGCCGGCGGCACCGGCAAAGGGCACCCGCGTCAGTGAGGGCACGCTGTTCTGGCGTACCGCCGAGCACCCCGCGCCTGGGCCGGCGCCCGTCGTCAGGACCGACGTCGAGCTGCGGGTCACCGGCATGGTGGCCCGGGCAACGGTGCGCCAGGAGTTCACGAATCCGAGCGACGAGTGGGCGGAGGCGCTATACGTCTTCCCCTTGCCCGACGACGCCGCCGTCGATCACTTGCGCATGTGGATCGGGGACCGGGTCATCGACGGTGTCATCCAGGAGCGCGCCGCGGCCAAGGCCACCTACGAGCAGGCCAAGCATGAAGGCAAGCGCACGAGCCTCGTCGAGCAGGAGCGGCCGAACGTCTTTACCACGTCGCTGGCCAACATCCCGCCAGGTGCGGCCATCGCGATCGAGATCGAGTATCAGCACGCCGTACGGTACGACGCGGGGCGCTTCCGACTCCGCTTCCCGATGGTCGTCGGTCCACGCTACATCCCCGGCGTGCCGTTGCCCGTCTCGAGCGGGCAAGGCTGGGCGGCCGACACCGATGCCGTCCCCGATGCTTCGAGAATCACGCCGCTCGTCGCTCCACCGGGCCGTGGCCCGATCAACCCGGTGAGCCTTCGCATCGAGCTCGATCCTGGCGTGCCGCTCGCGGCACTCGAGTCGCCCTACCATCGCATCCACACCACGCCGCTCAACGGGGGACGCTTCGAGATCCGCCTCGAGCACATCGAGGTGCCAGCCGATCGCGATTTCGAGCTGGTCTGGCAACCCGCCGCGGGCGCCGAACCGACGGCGGCGCTCTTCACCGACCAGACCGGCGATCGCACGTACGCGCTGCTGATGCTGATGCCGCCCCGCGAGCTCGAGCGCCGGCGCGCGCCTCGCGAAGTGATCTTCGTGCTCGACAACTCCGGCTCGATGGCCGGGGCGTCGATCGAGCAGGCGCGCGCTGCGCTCAAGCTCGCGCTGGCACGGCTTCAGCCGGGCGACAGCTTCAACGTCGTGCGCTTCAATCACCGCACCGACAGCCTCTTCGCCGAGGCTCAGCCGGCGAGCCGCCAGAATCTGGAGGCGGCCGAGCGGTACGTCGACGGCATCCGGGCATCCGGCGGCACCGAGATGCTTTCCGCGCTCATGCGTGCGCTCGCCGCGCAGGCAGCGTCCGACCGGCTGCGTCAGGTGATTTTTCTGACCGACGGTGAAGTGGGCAACGAGGAACAGCTCTTTCAGGTCATCCGCCATCGCCTTGGCGACAGTCGTCTCTTCACGATCGGCATCGGGTCGGCGCCCAACAGCCATTTCATGCGCGAGGCGGCGCGGCTCGGCCGCGGGACGTTCACCTACATCGGCAGCCCGGGCGAAGTGCAGGACAAGATGCTGACGCTGTTTCGGAAGCTCGAATCACCGGCGATCACCGATCTCCATCTCGAGCTGCCCGGCGCCGGCGAGGCGGACGTCCTGCCGGCCCGCATCCCCGATCTCTATCTCGGTGAGCCGGTGATGCTCACGCTCCGCACCGAACGGCCGCCGTCGCGGGCGGTGCTGCGTGGCCAGGTCGGGTCGGTCAACTGGGAGCAGGAGGTGGCACTGCAACAGAGCGACGGCGGCTCGGGGCTGTCGGTGCACTGGGCGCGGGCTCAGATCGCCGCCCTGCTCGATGCGCGAGGCGCGGGCGGGGCGGACGACACGATCCGCGAGGCGGTGCTCGACATCGCGCTGGCGCATCACCTCGTCAGCCCCTACACGAGTCTGGTCGCGGTCGACGTGACCCCGGCCCGGCCGGACGATGCGGGGCTCGCCACCCACGCGCTCGAAACCAATCTCCCTGCTGGTTGGGATTACCAGGCGCTGCTCGGCTTCGGCCAGGGCGCGACGGCTGCACCGCTTCACATCGTCGTGGGAGTGAGTCTGCTCCTGGCTGCGGCTGTCCTCGTCGCGTGTCGGCGATTCGCGGGGCTCGCATCGTGATGCGCGTGCTTCGTCAAACGGTCTACACCACCACGGTGGCCGTGCTCCTCGCCGTCGGGCTGTGGCAGCTCGGCCACGGCGTCGCGATCAACACCAAGGCCACGCTCGCTCAGTATCTGCTCCGTCGCGCATGGGGACGGACGCTCGCGGGCGAGCCGAGGGCGAAGCCGTGGCCGTGGGCGGACACGTGGCCGGTGGCACGGATGCGCGTCCCGAGCCACGGCGTCGATCTCATCGTGCTCGCCGGCGCCACCGGCAGTGCGCTGGCCTTCGGCCCCGGCCTCGTCTCGGGCACGGCCGTACCCGGTGCGCCGGGAGTCGCGGTCGTCACCGGCCACCGCGACACCCACTTCCGCTTCCTGCAGCATCTGAAGTCGGGAGACGAGATCGTCGTCGAGACGATGGAAGGGCATGTCGCGCGCTTCGTGGTGGACGAGGCGTTCGTGATCGACGCGCGTACGGCTGTCATCGGCACGGGCGCCGGTGCGGCCCGTCTCGTGCTGCTGACGTGCTACCCGTTCGACGCGCTACGCCCCGGCGGCCCGCTCCGCTACGCGGTCGTCAGCGTCCCTGGAACTTCGGACGGCGCTTCTCGCCGAACGCCTTGACGCCTTCCTGATAGTCCTGGCTGTTGAAGCAGTCGGCGATCAGCGTGTCGAGCAGGCCGAGGTCGCGCTCGCCGGCCGGCCGCAGGAGCTGGTTCACCGTCTCCTTGGCCGAGCGCAGGGTGAGCGGCGCGTTCTGGGCGATCTTCAGCGCGTAGTCACGCGTGAATTTCTCCAGCTCGGCCTTGGGAATGACCTGGTTGATCAGCCCCATGCGGAGCGCATCCTGGGCGCTGAAGTCCGTGCGCGCCGAAAAGAAGATCTCCTTGGTGTAGGCGGGGCCGACCAGAGCCATGAGCTTGTCCATGCCGCGATAGTGATAGCCGAGGCCGAGGCGCGCCGCGGGAATGCCGAAGCGTGCATCATCGGACGCGATGCGGATGTCGCAGGTCAGCGCGACGCCGACCCCACCGCCCACGCAATAGCCGTGGATCATCGCCATCAGCGGCTTCTGCAGCGTGGTGAGCGAGTCCTGGCCACGGGCCGAGATCCGCCGGTACTCCTCCTCGTCGGCCATGTTCTTGCGCTTGTCCTTGAACTGGGAGATGTCGGCGCCCGACACGAACGACTGGTCGCCGCCGCCGCGGAGGATGACCACGCGAATGGCCTCGTCCTTGGCCAGGTCGTTGACGTACTCCGGCATGAGCTCCCACATCTCCTGGCTCACCGCGTTCCGCTTCTCCGGCTGGTTGAACACGATCCAGCCGATCGGGCCATCCTTCTCGAGCAGGAGCTTGTCGCTCATCGCGTCCCCTCGAACACTGGATTGTCCGTCCGGTCCACGAGGGCTTCGGCGCCGGCGGTGGGAAGGTTCTCGACGTAGTTCTGGGCGGCGTCGATGTCGTGCTCCCACACCTCGCGGGGCAGCTCGTAGAGCACCTCGATCCCATGACCATCGGGATCCTCGATGTACACGCTGTGGGTCATCCCGTGGTTGACCCGGCGCAGGAACGGCACGCCCTTTTCCTGCATGAACTCGATCTGGGCGAGCCACGACTCACGATCGGGCCAGGCGATGGCGACGTGGTTCAGGCCGACGCCGCGGCCCTGCAGCGTCCACGCCTCGCTCTTGCCGCCGTTGGTGGCGGGCGCCTTGATCTCCATCAGGGCCAGATCGTGATGGGTGACGTCGCCACTCGAATCGACGCCGGAGTAGAAGCGCATCTTGGGGCGTGGGCGGCCGGGCTCCTGCTTCAGCGCGGCGACGCAGCGAAAGCCCATGGTCTCGGTCCAGAAGCGGTGCGAGACCTCGAGGTTGGTCACGTTGAGCACGACGTGATTGATCCCGCGCGGTGTTCGAGCTGAGTTGCCCATCGTGTCCTCCAGTATTGGTCCGCTGATCTCGCGACGCCTTGTACTCTACACGCCGCCTGCCATCCTGGTCCAGACGCGTACCGGCAGTATGGGGGCCATCTCGGGGCCCCATCTCAACGTCGGGCCAGCTCCGCCTCCAGATCGAGCGGGCGCGAGCCGGAGGGCTTACCGTTCGGCACCGTCCAGAAGAGCTCGAACTCCAGGCCATCGGGATCCTTGGCGTAGAGCGACAGGCTCGTGCCGTGATCGGCCTGGCCGACCAGGGAGCGCGCCGCGATGAGCCGCTCGCGCGCCCGCGCCAGATCCGTCAGATCGTCGACCTCCCAGGCCGCGTGGTACATGCGCGCAACGTGCTCGTCAGGCCGACCGATGCCGGTGTCCTCGAACAGGCCGAGGTGATGATCGTCGACCGTGCCCGGGATCTTCAGGAACGCCGCCTTCGGATACCTGCGCTGGATCTCGAAGCCGAGCACGTCGACGTAGAACCGCACGCTCCGCTCGACGTCGGCGACGTAGAGGACGAGGTGCTGCAGCCGCCGGAGGCCGAGGCCGGTCACGTCGCCACCATCTTCGTCATCTCCTTCGCGCGCTCAGCACGCCTTGCAGGGCGGCCAGTCCCGTGAGTAGACGGGATTCTTCAGGTAGTCGTCCGGCTTGTAGGTCCAGAACTGGGAGACCCTGGGGAACGTGTGGATCACGGTGTTCTGGAGCTTGCCGTCGACGCGCTCCACCCGCCGCACGTAGATGTTCTGGATCGGATGTCCGTAATCGTCGAAGGTGATCGGCCCGCGCGGCGCGTCCGTGATGTTCACCTTGCGGAGCGCGGCCAGGAACTTCGGCACGTCCTCGATCTCGCCCCCCACCGCGTCGAGCGCGGCCTTGAGCGCGCTCCCCGCCGCGTACGGCCCCTCCGAGTAATACGACGGCATCTGGTTGAAGCGCGCTTCGTAGGCCTTGACGAAGCGCTGGTTGGCGGGCGTGGCCAGCGCCGCCGAGTAGTGCAGCGCGGTCACGATGCCGAGCGCGGTGTCGTCCATGTTGCGGAGCACGTGCTCGTCGGTGAAGTTGCCGCTGCCGATCAGCGGCAGGCGCTCCTTGAGCCCGGCGTCCGCGTACTGGCGCACGAAGCGCAGCGCGTCGGCGCCCGCAGCGGCCGCGTAGACCGCGTCGACGTCACGTCGCAGCCGGGCGAGATACGGCCCGTAGTCGGCGGTGCCGAGCGGCGCGAAGAGCTTTTGCATGACCTGACCGCCCGCCTCCTCGAACGTTCGCTGGAAGGCGGCGCTCGACTCGTGGCCGAACGCGAAGTCCTGGGCGACGATCGCGATCTTCCGATACTTGAGCGTCTCGACGACCCACGGACCGAATGGATGCGCGGGCTGGCCCGCCGACCACCCGGTGCGCACGACGTACTGGCCGCGGCGGCGCTGCGTCAGGTCCTCAGCGGCGACGGTGGGCGAAAGCGTCGGGATCTTTCGCGCATCGATGTAGGGCAGGAGCGCATAGGCTTCGGCCGTACTGAGCGGCCCGACGAGCAGTTGCACGCTCTGGCTCTCGATGAGCGCCCGCGCCTTCGTGAGCGCGGTGGCCGGCTTGGCCTCGGTGTCCTCGACGAACAGCTTGATCTCACGTCCGCCGATGCGCTGGCCCTGCTCCTCGAGGTAGAGCCTGAAGCCGTTCTCCATCTCCTTGCCGTTCGCCGCCAGCGGCCCTGTCTGGGGCACCAGCATCCCGATCCTGATCGGCCCGCGGTCGACCGCGGCGACGGCGCTCGTGGCCAGGATCAGCGCGAGGGCGAGAGCCAGCCTGACGGCGATCACCGGGCCTCTCCCTCCTCGATGCCGACGGTGATGGCGACGCACGCGATGATGGTGTCGGAGGCGGGAACGCGCAGCCCGCCCGCCACCGGGCGGATTGTGACCTCCCCGTGAGGCAGTTCGCGCCTGACCTGCTCGATGTCGACCGACGCGGGATCCGGAACCGCGACGGTCACGTCCACGAACATCCGACCTCCCCGCTCGCGAATGTCACGGAAGAAGGGCAGGCTCGAGTGCCGGATCGCATCCGACACCGCGCGACAGGCCGCCTTGGTGGAATCCTGCCCGTGAACGTCGACGCCCATGCCGAACTCGAGCACATGTGGTTTCACGCGCGACATTATATTCCGGACGTCTTGCGCTATCCTTCCGGGCCGAGGGAGGCGTCATGACGCAAGCGCGAGGCATCCGGCAGGTCGGGTACTTCGATTGTCCGGGCGGCGGCCAGGTGGTCGTGAGCGGGACGACGGCGTTCGTCGCCCACATGAAGGCGCCGCACGGGACCACCATCGTCGACGTGAGCGATCCGAAGCAGCCGCGCAAGCTGGCCGAGCTGACGATTCCGGCCGGCTGTCATTCCCACAAGGTGCGCGCGGTGGATGGCGTGATGCTGGTCAACCGCGAAGCGCCGCCCCGCACCGAGGTCTCGCCCGACTTTCGTGGCGGCCTCGGTATCTGGGACGTGAGTCACCCCGAGCGCCCACGCGAGATCACCTTCGTCGAGTGGAAGGGCCTCCATCGCTTCACCTTCGACGGACGCTACGCGTATCTCTCCCCCGATCTCGACGGCTATCGCGGCAACATCGTGATGATCCTCGACCTCAAGGACCCGGCGAAGCCGGAAGAGGTCGGGCGCTGGTGGATGCCGGGCCAGTGGATCGCGGGCGGCGAGACGCCGAGCTGGGAGGGCCGTGCCCACCGCTGCCATCACCCGATCCGTCGCGGCAACCGCCTCTACGTCTCGTACTGGCACGGCGGCTTCGTGATCCTCGACATCGAGGACATGGGAAAGCCGCGCTACGTGTCAGGACTCGACTGGAGTCCGCCCTTCCCGTGGCCGACCCACACGACGCTGCCCGTCCCCTTCCCGCTCATGGGACGTCAGATCATGCTAGTCGCCGACGAAGACGTCCTGCGTCTCACCAAGGACGCCACGTCGTCCTTCCTCTGGCTCGTCGACATCACCGACGAGACCCGACCCACACCGTTCGCCAGCTTTCAGGTCGACGGGATCGACGGCTCGCCGCAGCCCGAGTTCACCGGTTGCCACCAGCCCGCCGAAGAAGTGCGCTCCACCGAGATCCCGGTGGCCTGGTTCGCTCACGGCCTCAGGATCGTGGACATCAGCAAGCCTCACGCTCCGCGCGAGGTCGCGTCGTTCGTGCCGCCGGTGCCCGACGGCGCCACTCGCGTCTGCAGCAACGACGTCTGCTACGACAGCCGGGGCCTCATGTACTTGATCGATCGCCTGCGTGGCCTGCACATCGTCGAGAGGGTCTGAGCACGTGTCGCTCATCGCGCGGGGCTCGGAGATGCGTCCAGGCTGACGACGAAGCAGCTTCCGGACGGTTCACGGCCCAGATAGCGCGCGTCGCCACCGTGCCGGCGCGCGATCTGGCGCACCAGCGCCAGCCCCAGTCCCGTCCCTCCACGGTCCCTGGAGCCCGCGAACCGGCGGAACGGTCGGAACACATCCTCGCGTTCCGCGTCTGGAATACCCGGCCCGTGGTCGTAAACGCGCAGCTCCGCCATGCCGTCGGCGCGGTTCACGCGCACCTCGATTGGCGGCGCGCCATGGCGCCTGGCGTTCTCCAGCAGGTTTCTCGTCATCCGGCGGAGCAGTCGCGGGTCGCCGCGCACGGTGACCGGCTGGCCCTCGACCTCGGCGTCTTCGTATCGCGAACACTCCTCGGTCGCGAGCGCGAGCAGATCCACGTCCTCCTCCGCTCCGCGCTCGGTCACGACGTCCAGGCGGCTGGCCAGCAGGATTTCGTCGATCAGCGTGTCGAGCTCGGTGATGTCGCGCTCGACGTCACGCTTGCGCCGTGAGTCGGCGCCTTCCTTCATCAGCTCCACCGCCATGCGGATGCGCGTGAGCGGCGTGCGCAGCTCGTGCGAGGCGTTGGCGAGGAGCGACTTGTGCGCGCCGACCAACCCCTCGATGCGGCCGGCGGCCCGGTTGAAGCTCTCGGCCAGCCGCGCCACCTCGTCGTGACCTTCCACTTTCACTCGGGCCGAGAGGTCTCCGGCGCCGAGCGACTCAACGCCTGCCTGCAAACGTTCCAGCCGGGCGGTCAGTCGGCGCACGACGGGATAGGCACCAACCCCGACGGCGAGCGCGAGCAGCGCAACCACGAGGAAAAGGGGAAATCCAGGATGCCGGTGGCCGCGCGGCACACTCGCAACCAGCCACCTGCCGTCGGGCAGGTGGAGCGCGCCGGCGGGAGGGCCACCCCAGCGGCGTAACCAGCCGCCGCGGTGGCGGGCCGTGTCCGGCACTGGCAAGGGCTCGCCGACGGCCGCGAGCAGTGAGCGATCGGTGTCGAACAGCGCGACGTCAGCCCGCAGATTCTCGGCGAGTCGTTCGAGCGCCGCCTGCTGCTCGGGTTTCGACGCCCCGGCCGGAGGCAGCACGTTCTGGGCGAGCGTCCCGGCGACGTCGAAGGCGTGACTCGCCGGGCCCACGTCGCCGAACTGGCGCCACACCGCATCAGTCCTGCTGCCTGGCGAACACGTAGCCAGCGCCGCGCACGGTGAGAATTCGACGCGGCCGCTTCGGATCGTCCTCGATCGCCGCGCGGATCCTCGAAATGTGGACGTCGATCGATCGGTCGAACGCTTCGAGAGCCTCGCCCTTGACGAGATCCATCAGGGCATTTCGAGACAAGACGCGGCCAGCCTTCTCGGCCAGCGCGACCAGCAACGTGAACTGGTACCCGGTGAGGGCGCGTTCTGTGCCCTCGAGGCGCACGATGCGGGCGTCGCGATCGATCTCCAGTCGGCCGAAGCGCAGCACGTTCGCCGGGCCGCCAGACCGGCCACGACGCAGGATCGCGCGCAGGCGGGCCAGCAGCTCTCGAGGCTCGAATGGCTTGGGAAGGTAGTCGTCGGCGCCCATCTCCAGGCCGACGACGCGATCCATCGACTCGCCGCGCGCGGTCAGCATCAGCACCGGGAGGTCGGATTTCGCACGGAGCTGCCGACACACCTCGAGCCCGTCCATGTCGGGCAGCATGAGGTCGAGCACCAGCGCATCGAACGGCTCCCGCGTCACCCGCTCCAGCCCGGCCCGGCCTTCCGAGGCGACGGCGACGCGGAAGCCCGCCTTGCCGAGATACTCGGACACCATCTCGGCGAGGCGGGCATCGTCTTCGATCATGAGGATGCGCGGGGTCGTCACATCGTTAGCTTACTCGCGGTGGCCGTGCCGGCGGTTGATGCGCTCGGCGAGCTGCTGTCTCTGTTCTGGTGTGAGGACGTTGGCCACATCGGCGAGCGCCTGAGTGAGGCGCTGCGATGCATTCTCGGCCAGCTTCAGCTGATCTGCCCGAAGGGCCTCGAGCGCGTCGCGGTCGACATGCGGCTGCGATAATAGCGCGACCGCCTGCCGGCGAGCGTCGTGCATCCGGGCCCGCACCGGCAGCAGATCCTGCGCCGCTGCCTTCACGATCGGGCCGAGCTGTTGCTTCTGCGCGTCAGTGGCGTCGATCTCGACATACAGGTGCTTGAGCGCGCGGTCGAGATGGGCGTCCAGCGTCGCGGGATCGAGCGAGGCGCCCATGAATCCGCCGCGGTGCCATCCGCAATAGCCGCCACCGTGGGCAAACGCCCTGGTTCCGATAACGGCCGCCAGGCCGGCAATGACCGTCACGATGGCCGCGCGCCAGAAGAAACGCCGGCGCGGGTTGTCGCCACCTGAGGTTGAAGGCGGAGAGGTCTGTGTCGTGTCGCTCATGGCTGCTGCTCCTTTCCCCGACGGGACGCTGGAGAACGTCTCTCGTCGCAGGAAAGTGTCGGCGGGTCTGGTGAACCACCTTTGTCCGCCAGGTAAAGTTAGGTAAAGCTCAGTCCTCGACGCGGCGCAACGCCATAGAGGCTCTCGAGAAGGCGCGCCGGTACGGGTCTCCCGGTCTCGGGCGGTGACGACGGAGCAACGAGAGCCGCTCGTTGCCGTCGTCCCGGCACCGGCGGGAGGGACGGCACGCAACGAAGGATGTGCGGTGCGACGAGATGAAGGCCCGTATTCGGCGGCGTGGCGCCGCTACCGGCGATGGAGTCGAGCGTTCTGGATCGTGTTCGTGTTGTACCTGCCGACTCTGGACTTCGTGAGCCGTCGTCTCGGATGGGTCTCCGACGGTGGCGGCAAAATCTTCTTCGCCGCGTTCGTGTGGCTGATCGCCTTCGCCGTGATCGGCTACCGAAAGTCGAACTTTCAGTGCCCACGCTGCGGCGAGCTGTTCTTTCACAAGTTCGACGATCGTCCGTGGCGCAGGGACTGGCGGCACAATCCCTTCGCTCGCCGTTGCATGCACTGCGGCCTGCCCAAGTGGGCCCCGGCTCCCGATCCGCACTGAGCCGCATGAGACACGCCGCCGCATGAGGCGGACGCTTCGCTCCGAGCCGATCAGCGCGCCGACGGCACCGCCCCCGAGAATCAGCCGCCGTAGAAGACCTTGTCGCCGAGTTCCTTCAGCCACAACGTCGCGTCGTCGGCGCGACCATCCGGCGTCTTGGTGACGCCCGCCTCGACCACCTTGCCCACGAAGACCGAGTGATCGCCCTTCTCCACCGCGGCCTCCAGCGTGCACTCCAGGAACGCCGGCGCGTTCGCGAGGATCGGTGACCCGGTCGCACCACGATGGAATTTCTCGCCCGAGATCGTCTCGCCCTTCAGCTCGGCCGGCTTGAAGAACGTGAAGGCGAGCGCCTGCTGGCCCTTGCCCAGCACGTTCAAGGCGAACGCCTTGCTTTCCTTGATGAGCGCGTGGGCGTGCGAGTCGGCCTTGACGCCGATCGCGACGAGGGGCGGCTCGAACGACGCCTGGGTCACCCAGTTCACGGTGGCGGCCGCCACCTGCCCGGCCTTGTTGGCCGCCGTGAGAACGTAGAGGCCGTAGGGAATCATCCGTAGCGTAGTCTTCTTGGCGTTGGGGTCCATCGGCTCCTCCTAGGAGGCATATACTATCGCCCACGACCAGGAGGCAACCATGCCGCTGACAGAGCTGAATCACTACTTCGTGCGGGCCAACGATCTCGAGCAGACGAAGAAGTTCTACTGCGACGTGCTGGGCTTCGAGGTGATGCCCCGGCCGACGTTCCCCTTTCCCGGCTACTGGCTCGGCGTGAACGGCAAGATCCAGGTGCACATGGGCCCCGACGGGATCGACAACGCCGACCTCTATTACCTGGGGACGCCCAAGGGAGCAGTACGGGATCACGCGGGTGTCGTCGATCACATCGCGTTCGTCGCGACCGAGCCCGGTGGCTTCATTCGGCGCTTCAAGGACCGTGGGGTCGAGTTCCAGCCGCGCTCGCTGCCCGAGTTCGACCTCTACCAGATCTTCGTCAAGGACCCGAACGGCCTCACGATCGAGCTGAACTTCTTCGGGCTCAAGGACGTGAAGGACTGGGGCGGTGAGAATTACTCGAAGATGCCGCAGGTGGCCGGGATGAGGGCGTGACCAGGCCTCCGAGCTTCACCGACGTGACGTACGACGAGGCGATGGCGCGAGCCCGCGCCCTCGTCCCCGTCCTGCGCGAGCGGGCCGAAGGCGCGGAGGTCGGGCGCGAGATGCAGAAGGAAACGCTCGAGGATCTGCACCGCACCGGGCTGCTCCGCTTTCACCAGCCGAAGCGCTGGGGTGGGATGGAGCTCCCGTTCGAGGCGATCTTCGATCTCCCCGCCGAGATCGGCCGCGGGTGCGCCTCGACCGCCTGGAACGTCGCCAACCTCGGCATTCACCACTGGATGCTCGCGCTCTACGACGAGCGCGCTCAGGAGGAGGTCTGGGGCAAGAATCCCGAATCCCTGATCGCGTCCGGCATCGCCTACCCGCAGGGGCGCGGGCGCCGCGTCGACAGGGGCTTCGTCGTGAGCGGCTTCTGGAACTTCTCGAGCGGGGTGGACGTGTCCGACTGGAACATGCTGGCCGTCATGGTGCGCGACGGCGAGCGCGTCGTC
>QHTB01000138.1 GCA_003220615.1 Candidatus Rokuibacteriota bacterium | reverse complement strand
CCACCCGCGACGTCGAGCAACCACGAGCTCAAGTCCTGCTGTTGCAGCGTACCCGCGTTACGGAAGCCGGAAGCCACCGCGGCGAGCGCCGTACAACCGCCGGTGCCGGCTACGGTCGCGCAGTTGTTCGTCTGTACCGTCGTGGGTACGACGAACGAACGCTGGCCCCACTGGTAGAAGAGCGTCGGGTCGAGGTAGAACGGCCCCGCGGTCCACTTTGCGTCGAGGCCCACGGTGTAACGGTGCTCGACCGCCGTGCCGAGGCCCGGCACCACGGTGAGGTTCGGCTGACCCGGCGTGGCCGCAGCGCCAGCACTGGCGACGGCGTTCACGGTGGTGACGCCCCTGAGCGGGAAGGCACCGGCGGAGGCCGCCGAGCTCGACGCCAGACCGCCACGTGACTGGCGCGTGCTGGTGTTGGTGTTACCCAGCAGCTCGGCGTACGAGAAGATCGGACGCAGGTCGAGGCCCTTGAACGGCGAGATGTCCGCGCTCACGAAGATCGCGAAGTCGTCGCCGCGGATGAAGCCATCGGCGAAGCCCGTGTTGCCTTCTTCGATCTGCGTGTAGGTGAAGTTCAGCTTGATATTCGGCGTCACGGCGATGCTCGTGTACAGGCCGGCGAAGTCACCGGTGGCGAGCACGGCCAGCTTGTGGGTCACCGTCCACGGCTGCGCACCGAGCCGCATGATGGAGCCGGCCGGCGCCCACGGCAGCGCGAATTCGGTGTACGCCCACTTGATCTCGATCATGCCCGGCATGTCGGTGTTGACGTCCGCGCCGGCGCTGATACCGTTGCGCAGGCCGAACGTTCCCAGCGGGGTGCCCGCACCCTCGATGGCGCACCGGTGGAACGAGTCCTGGTTAGGGCAGGACTGGCCCCACGTCATGTCCAATTCGAGACCGAGGACGAACTTCGTGGTGCCCAGCTCACCCGTGATGTCTGGACGGGCGCGCGTGCGGGCGTACCACTCCTTGTCCACTCGCGTCAGGTTGACGTCAGCGAGGGACATGTTTCTGGACCACGATGTGACGTTGTCGATGACTCCGTTGATCGTCACCTTCGGCGTCGGCCCGGCCGGCGTAGTCTGCGCGCCGGCATACGGGGCCAAGAGCACGAGGATGACGAAGACGGAGGCGACGACGGCGAGGAATCTCCTCATGACCGCCTCCTCATGTGGAAGGTGAAACAGTCTCAGCGTTCGACCGGTACGACGGGCCCAACACCAACACCTACGCACACCAGGAACCGCGGGCACGTTTTACCCCAGGGCACTCAAGGGGGTCAAGGAAAATGCTTACCAGATCCGGGGCTAGCCACCCTCTCCGAGAGCCCGGAGCCGCTCGCTAGCAGCCTGGCCAAAGGGTGACTGTGGAGAGAGATCGCGGACCCGGCGAAAGGCGGCCCTCGCTTCGTCCCGCCGGTTCTCGGCGGTGAGCACGAGCCCCAGGTGGTAGTAGGGCGCTTCCTGCTTGGGGTTCAGGCTGATCGCGAAGCGCAGCGCTTCCTCGGCCTCCCGATAACGCTTCAGGTTGAGGAGGGCCATCCCCATGTTTTGATAGGCCGTTTCTGGCGTCGGGACGGTCCCCATCAAGATCGCTTTTCGGTAGGCCGCGACGGCTTCCTCCCATCGCCCGAGCTCGGAAAGTGCCACGCCGACGTTCTCCTGCGCCAGGCCGAAGGCCGGGTCGAGTTGAAGCGCCTTGGTGAACGGAGAAAACGCGATATCCGGGCGCCCAAGCTGCAAGTAGATCCAGCCGAGGGTGTTCCAGTAGACCGGAACCGAGTCGTCGAGGGCGATGGCCTCCTGTACGGCCGTGAGCGCCGGGCTCGCCTCCTTGTCCTTGACGTGCTGCAGCGCCCGGTCATAGGCGGCACGGGCCTGCAAGCGCTTGATTTCGGCCGCCTGATTCGTCGACGCGCAGCCGGTGAGCAGCGTCGCGACGAGCGCGATGACGACGCAGCCGACCGGTTGTCTTGACACCTTTGGACCTCCCATGTAGCGTCGACCTCGTGCCGACCTACGAGTACCAGTGCGATGCATGCCGGCGGACGTTCGAGGTCCGGCAGAGGATCACGGAAGAGCCACTGACGCGCTGCGACGAATGCGGTGGGACGGTACGGAGGCTGCTGTCGCCCGCCCCATTCATTCTTAAGGGCGACGGCTGGTACGTCACCGACTATCCCTCGGAAGCGCGCAAGAAAGCACAGGAATCCGAGAAGGGCGCGACGAAGACCAGCCCATCCGCCGAGAAGTCTAGCACCCCTTCCTCGGAAGGCACCCCTTCTACGTCATCGTCGACTACGTCGTCTTCGACCGCCTCGCCTTCGAAAGCGGAGCCGTCCGCCTGAGGACGACCGCTGCCCCGCGGCCGACATCCAGGCGTGCGGCCGCGCTCCCATCGCGAACCACGATCTCGAGCCGGTTTCTCGATCCGATCAGCGCTCCGGCTCGGCCGGGCGGCAGGTCGGCGTAGGTCCCGACCAAGGGCAGCACCCGCCCGGCGATGCGGACGGCGGCGTCACCGCCGGCCCCCATCGCGCCGACGTGCTCGGCCTCGATCGAGGTGACGAGATTTCCGAAGCGGTCGATGTGGATCACCGTCCCGCCGACGCCCTCTTCGCCTTCCCGCGCTTCCGGCCAGGGCAGGCGGACGGGATCGTCGACGGCGGGGCCGAAGCGCTCGGGCGCGACACCGCGGGCGAGATGAGCCGCCGCCGGCGCGAAGATGTCGCGGCCGTGGAATGTTCGGCTCACGACGGGTCGCCGATACTCACTCGTCGTCAGCTCGAAGGCGCGCCACTCCGCGTCCCTGAACGTCGGCGTGAACAGGCCGTTGTCTGGCCCCACGAAGAAGTGACCGCCGGCCACGACCACGAGCGCGCGCCGATCCGTTCCCACGCCGGGATCGACCACCGCCAGGTGGATCGTCCCCGTGGGAAACGCGGCGGCCGCCGCCTCGAGCGCCAGTGCCGCTTCGGCCACTTGCTGGGGCTCCACGTCGTGGGTGATGTCCACGAGCTGGACGTCGGCCGCGAGCGAGAGGATGACGCCCTTCATCTCGGAGACGTAGCTATCGCGGGTGCCGAAATCTGTGGTGAGGGTGATGATCGGGGGCACGCCGGCGGCCCGAGAATTACCGGTCGCGGTCGACGACGCCCGAGACCTGGTGCGACGGCAGATCGCGAGCCGCACGAGGCCCGAACGAGGAGCCGACCGGAGCGTACGTGGTTGTACGTGAGGATCGGTGACGAGTGAGAACGAGGTGCGGCGACGTGAGATGCACTACCGGTCGCGGTCGACGACGAAGTCGGCGATGAGCGCCAGGATCTCGCGCTCTTGAGACGGCGGGAACGCCTCGAGGTCCGCCTTGGCCGCCTGCGCATAGCTCGAGGCGCGCGTGCGCGCGTACTGCACGCCATCGTGCTCGAGCACGAGGCGGCGGATCTCGTCCACCTCGCTCGCCGAAAGTGTTGGCCGCTTGAGAAGCCCGCGCACCCGCTCGGCCTCGACGGCAGTGGCGCCGTCGAGCATGGCGATGAGGGGCAGTGTTCGCTTGCCTTCGCGCAGGTCACTGCCGATCGCCTTGCCGAAACGCTCTTCGTCGGCGACGAAGTCGAGGGCGTCGTCGGAGATCTGGAAGGCCACGCCGACGTCCATCCCGTACCGGGTCAGCGCCTCGACCTGCTCGGCCCCGAGCCCCCCCAGGAGCGCGCCGATGCGGCAGCACGCCGAGATGAACGAGGCCGTCTTCTGGCTGATGATCCGCAGGTAGTCGGCCTCGGTGGTGAGGCCATTGCGCTTCCGCTCGAGCTGAAAGACCTCGGCCTCGGTCATGGACACGGTCGCCCGGGCCAGCGTCTCCATGACGCCTCGATCGTTGTCGCGCACGAGCATCGCGAACGACTTCGAATAGAGATGGTCGCCGACGAGGACGGAGGCGTCGTCGCCCCACTGGGCGTTGGCGGACGGCCGGCCGCGTCGCAGTGGCGCCTGGTCGACCACGTCGTCGTGGATCAGCGTCGCCGTGTGGAGCAGCTCGACCACGCAGGCCAGCCGGACCGAGCGCGGGCCGCGATAGCCGGCCAGCCGCGAGGCGAGGAGCAGGAGCATGGGGCGCAGTCGCTTGCCGCCGGCGCCCGCGATGTAGCCGCCCATCTCCTGGATCAACGCGACGGGCGAGCCCAGCTGCCTCCGGATTTCTTCCTCGACCGCCTTCAGCTCGTCGCCCACGAGCGCAGCGACGCGCTCCTTGAGAACCCGTTCGGCGACCGAGAACTTCTCGCGTGTCTCGGTGATCCGCGCGGTGGCCACCTCCTCGTCGAGCTCGCCGAGGATCTCCCCCGTCACCGGGTGCACGATCGGAATCTTGTCACGGCGCAGGCTGATGACCGTTCCCGGCCGCATGCCGTCGACGGCCGTGAGGTCGAGCACGATGCGGGTCGTATCGATGTACACGACGTAGCCACGCTTCGGCTCCGGCACCGCCGGCGCCGCCACGGGCACCGTCGTGCCGCGCGCCACGGCCTGGCGGGGCGCTGCCCCGCCGCCGCTCACGGTCGACGTGGGCGGCGCTGTCGCGACCTGATACGGCACGCCCTGGCGCGGGCTGATCTTGCCCCCGCCCGGCGGTGCGCCGTACTTGGCGACGACCTCGGGTGTGGCAATGATGGCGCCCTTGCCTCGAATGAGAGTGGTGAGCGTCGTCGGGACCTTGTCTTCTTCAACCCACACGTACTCGGGCTCGCTGGGAACGTCACCGAAGCGCGGATTCTTGATGAGGAGCCACCGGCTCTCGGCCGACTTCAGCGCCGTTGGCTCGCTTCGCGAATCCGACCCGAGGATGGTCTTCACCGTGCTGCACGCCGCCAGGACCGGCACGAGCGCGATCAAGACGATAGCGAGACATCGTATCACCATGATTTGCCGCTACCATAGCACACCGCCACGCTCAATCCTCGGCCCGGGGCTCCCAGGGAAACCGCTGCTCCTCGGTGGCCGCCGTCGGCACGAGGGGCTGTCGTCGCGAGAAGAGAGGGGTGCCGGTGAGCGCCGAGATCCAGGTCGTGTCGAGGTAGGTGACGCCGTTGCGCTCGAGGACGACGGGGACCAGCCACCCCGTCACTTCGAGGTTGGTGGCCACCCGAATGGCACGCTCGGGCCGGGCCAGCATCTCCTCGACCCGGACCGAGCCGTTGACGAACATGTCGCTCACGGCCAGCGGATCGACGACCTGGAAGCGCTTGGACCGCTCCAGTACGTTGGCCATCAGGTAGGGAACGCGCCGGACGTCTGTATCCGAGTGGGTCAGGTCGAGCACGGGGGTGATGGCCACGCGAATGCGCGCCCGCGTGATCCGAATGCCGTCGCCGGCCCGGGGCGCCGGCGCGCTCTCCTTCTGGATGAACGCGGCCTCGGAGAGGTGCGCGGCCACTCGCCGGATCTGGGCATGCCCGAGCTGATCCTCGTAGTGACCGAGCACTCGCTGCGTGATCGGGTGGTAGAACGCATCGCCCTTGCGGAAGACGATCAGCTCCTGCCCGACCTGGGCGCCGCTGTCCTCACCCAGATCGAGGTAGAGGACGTTGCCCTCGTACGCCGCCACCACGCCTTCGATGGGCTGGGCCACCCGGATGAAGTCGTCGGCCATGAGCTCGAACGTGGCGGCGAGCCGGTCGGCCATCCCGGCTGCCGCCGGCGTCACGACGATGAGGAGCGCCAGCGCGGCGAGCAACGTCAGCACCGCCCGGCGCGGCATCAGAACGTCACCGAAGGCTGGTGCGTGCCGAAGACGGCTCGCAACCGCTCGCAGATCTCACCGAGCGTCACCGAGGCCTCGACCGCCTCCACCAGGAGCGTGACGAGGTTCTCACGCCCACGGGCGGCGCGCTCCAGGGCGTCGAGGGCGCGGGCGGCTGTCGAGGCATCGCGCGTCTTACGGACGCGCGCGACGCGCTCGCGGAGCGCATCACCCACGCCGGCATCCACCTGGAACAGGTTGGCGGGCGGCACCTCGTCGGTCACGAACTCGTTGACGCCGACGATGATCCGCGCCTTGTCCTCGACCTCGCGCTGCCAGCGGTAGGCGGCGTCCTGGATCTCCCGTTGCATGAAGCCGATGGCGGCGACCGAGCCGCCCTTCTCGTCGATCATGCGAATGTACGTTTCTGCCTCCTCCTCGATGTCCCGGGTGAGCCGCTCGATGGCGAACGAGCCGCCCAGCGGATCGGCCGTTTCGGCGACACCCGATTCGTGAGCGAGGATCTGCTGGGTCCGCAGCGCGATCCGGACCGCGCGCTCGGTCGGCAGGGCCAGCGCTTCGTCCATGGAGTTGGTGTGGAGCGATTGACAGCCCCCGAGCACGGCCGCCAGGGCCTGCACGGTCACGCGCACGATGTTGTTCTCCGGCTGCTGGGCGGTCAGCATGCTGCCGGCGGTCTGCACGTGGAAGCGCAGCATCATCGAGCGCGGATCACGGGCATGGAAGCGGTCGCGCATGATGCGCGCCCACAACCGGCGCGCCGCCCGGTACTTCGCCACCTCCTCGAGCAGGTGGTTGTGAGCGTTGAAGAAGAACGAAAGTTGGGGGGCGAAGTCGTCCACGACCAGGCCAGCGGCCAGCGCCGCGTCGACGTACGCAATGGCGTTGGACAGCGTGAAAGCGACTTCCTGCGCGGCCGTCGAGCCGGCCTCGCGCATGTGGTACCCGGAGATCGAGATCGTGTTCCAGCGCGGCACCCGATCCTTGCAGTAGGCGAAGACGTCGGTCACCAGCCGCATGGACGGGCCGGGCGGGAAGATGTACGTCCCGCGCGCGATGTACTCCTTCAAGATGTCGTTCTGGACGGTGCCGGACAGTCGCTCGGCCGCCACGCCGTGACGGCGCGCGACGGCGACGTAGAGGGCGAGCAGGATGGCGGCGGTCGCGTTGATCGTCATCGACGTCGACACGCGCTCGAGCGGGATTCCCTCGAACAGGTCGGCCATGTCCTCCACCGACGCGATGGAGACGCCGACCTTGCCGACCTCGCCGAACGCGATCGCCGAATCGGGGTCGTGGCCCATCTGGGTCGGCAGGTCGAAGGCGACGCTGAGGCCGGTCTGACCCTGATCGAGCAGGAATCGATAGCGCTTGTTCGTCTCGGCGGCCGAGCCGAAGCCTGCGTACTGCCTCATCGTCCACAGCCGCCCCCGGTACATCGAGGGGTGGATCCCGCGCGTGTACGGAAACGTGCCCGGCGCTCCCAGGGCCTGGCCAGCAGCATCGACGGGCACGTCGGCGGGGCCGTACACGGGTTTGAGCCGCTCGTTCGGGCGTGGATCTTCTGTCATGGCCCTGCTCGTCTCGTCGAGAGGATCGCCCGGCCACACACTAGAGTGGAATGTTCCCGTGCTTGCGCGGCGGATTCTGGTCGCGCTTGGTCGCGATGACCGCGAGGCCGGCCGCCAGGCGCGGCCGCGTGTCACGCGGCAGGATGACCTCGTCCACGTAGCCGCGCTCGGCGGCGATGTAAGGATTGGCGAACTTCTCCCGGTATTCGCGAGTCTTCGCGTCTTTGAAGGCGCCCGGATCGGCCGCGGCGTCCATCTCGCGACGGTAGAGGATGTTCACCGCGCCCTCGGGCCCCATCACCGCGATCTCGGCCGTCGGCCACGCCAGGTTCACGTCACCCCGGATGTGCTTCGACGACATGACGTCGTACGCGCCTCCGTACGCCTTGCGGGTGATCACGGTCAGCTTAGGCACCGTCGCCTCGCAGTAGGCGTAGAGCAGCTTCGCGCCGTGCTTGATGATGCCGCCGTACTCCTGGGCCGTCCCGGGCAGGAATCCCGGGACGTCGACGAACGTCACCAGCGGGACGTTGAAGCAGTCGCAGAACCGCACGAAGCGCGCCGCCTTGACCGACGCGTTGATATCGAGGCACCCGGCCAGGTGGGCGGGCTGGTTGGCCACGATCCCCACCGGGCGACCGCCCAGGCGCCCGAACCCGACCACGATGTTGGGCGCGAAGTCCGCGTGAACCTCGAAGAAGTACTGGTCGTCGAGCACGCTGCGCAGGATCGCCTTCATGTCGTAGGGCTTGTTCGCCTGCTCGGGAACGATCGTCTGCAGCGACTCGTCACGACGGTCCACCGGATCGAGCGTCATGTGCAGCGGCGGATCCTCGAGGTTGTTCTGGGGGATGAAGGTGAGTAGCTCCCGGATGAGGGCCAGGCACTCGTCCTCGCTGTCGGCCGAGAAGTGCGCGACGCCCGAGGTGCCGCCGTGGGTCGAGGCGCCCCCCAGCTCCTCGGCCGTCACCGCCTCGTGGGTGACCGCCTTGATCACGTCGGGGCCTGTCACGAACATGTACGAGGTGTTCTTGACCATGAAGACGAAGTCGGTGATCGCCGGCGAGTACACGGCGCCGCCGGCGCACGGACCGAGGACCGCGGAGATCTGGGGCACGACGCCAGACGCCAGCGTGTTCCGCAAGAAGATGTCGGCGTACCCGGCCAGCGAGACGACGCCCTCCTGGATTCGCGCGCCGCCGGAGTCGTTGAGGCCCACGACCGGCGTGCCCGTCTTCATGGCCAGGTCCATGATCTTGCAGATCTTGCGGGCGTAGGCCTCCGAGAGGGAGCCTCCGAAGACCGTGAAATCCTGAGCGAAGACGAACACCGGACGGCCGTGGATGCGTCCCGAGCCGGTGACGACTCCGTCACCCGGGAACTTCTGCTCGTCCATGCCGAAGTCGTAGCTCTGATGGACGACGAACTTGTCGATCTCGGTGAAGGAGCCCGGGTCGAGCAGGAGATCGAGCCGTTCCCGCGCCGTCTTCTTGCCTGCTTTGTGCTGGCGCCGGATCCGCTCTTCGCCGCCGCCCAGCTCGGCTTCCGCGTGACGGCGCGCGAGCTCGTCGAACCGCTCGTCCGGGGACATAGATGCGCACCAAGTATGGCATAATTCCCTCTCCATGCAGCCCTGGGTCCAAGGGCTCGTCATTCTGTGTCTGATCGCCATCACCATTGCACTGGTGCCGGCGATCATTGCGCTGCGCCGGTCCGCCGAGCGGGCCGATCGCGTGCTGGCCATTTTCGAGGGCGAGCTCCGTCCGCTCGTCGGCGAGGTGCGTGGGCTCGTCCACGAGCTCCGTGGCCTCAGCGAGGAAGCGCGGGGCGAAATGCAGCGAATCGGCGGCCTCACCGATCGCGCGCAGGACGCCGTCGAGGGCCTCAGCCGCGTGATGGCGGCCGTGACCGGGCTGACCCGCGCGGGTCAGCTGGTCGGCGTGGCGGCCGGCCTCAAGACCGGCCTCGAAGTGTTCCTCCATCGGCTCCGCCGGAACGATGCGGACGGGAAGCGAGAAGGAGATCAAGCATGACGTATGAGAAGGACAGCAGCGGCAATTTCGGGTGGTTCCTGTTCGGAGCTGCGCTCGGCGCCGCTGTCACGTTCTTGACCACACCACGCAGCGGCCGGGAAACGCGTGACCTCCTCTCCGAGAGTGTCGCCAAGCGTGCCCAGGAGTGGGCCGGTGAGGCCCAGAGTCACGCCGGCGAGTGGCTCGACAAGAGCCGCGAGATGTTCGAGGAGCAGACCCAGCGCCTCATGAACGCGTTCGAGGCTGGCAAGGAAGCGATGCGCGAAGAAATCAGGAAGTGGTCGACCTCAGCCCGTGGCTGAGGTCGAGCTGCCCGATCCCCACGAGCTGGCCGAGAAGCGCGACCAGGCCTTCAGCCGTCGGGTCGCGCTCCTGACCGCCGTCTACGCGGTCGTGCTGGCCATCGCGGGCCTCGGCGGCAAGTACGCGATGAAGGAGATGCTGCTCGCCCAGCAGCAGTCGTCCGATCAGTGGGCCTTCTATCAGGCCAAGGTCGTCCGCGAGCACTTGAATCGCGCCAACAAGATCCTCGTCGAGACGCAGCTCGCCGAGCCCACCGGGGTCCGGGGTGCCGAGCGGACGAAGCTCGAGACGTTGGCGAAACGGTTCGGCGACGAGGAGCAACGGATGGTCGCCGACAAGAAGGACATCGAGAAGGCCGCCCGCAAGCTCGAGCACGAGCGCGACATCTTCCGCGCGCGTGATCCCTACTTCGACTACGCCGAGGTCATGCTCCAGATCGCCATCGTGTGCGCCTCGGTGGCGATCCTGTCGGTGTCGCGCCCGATGGTCGCCGTCTCCGGGGCGCTCGCCATCCTCGGCGCGCTGCTCACCGTCAACGGCTTCACGTTGTTCGTGAAGATCCCGTTCCTTCAGCCTCACTAGGAGCGCGGCGAGCTCACGGGTCAGCGTCGAGGCGCCAGCGCCTCCAGGTGTCGCAGCACGCCGTCGACGCTGGCCCCGCCCGGCTGGAAGTTGGCCTCGAGGAACAGCTCGGTGAGCCCGGCCGCCGCATAGCGGCCGATGTCTTCGCGGATCTCGTCGAGCGTTCCCCACAGCGGCCGACGGGTCGGCCCCTGAGCGGTGTCGTGGACGTGGAAGGTGCCCCGGCTGACGACGTGGAGCGTGGCCGGATCGCGCGTGGCCGCGATCGCCGCCTTCCCGAGGTCGGCGACCATCGGCGCGACACGATCGAGCGGCACGTTCCCGCCGTTGAAGCCGTCGCCGAGCGTGACCGCGCGCGTGATCACCACCGGGCTGTAGCCGCCGATCGTGATCGGGGGATGCGGCTTCTGCACGGGCTTGGGCTCGATCTTCGAGCGTGGCACCTGGTAGAACTCGCCGGCGAACTCGACGACGTCATCCGTCCAGATCGCCTTCAGGCACCGGAGGAACTCGTCGGCCCGCCGGCCACGCCGCCTGAACGGGACGCCGACAGCGTCGTACTCGTCTTCCGACCAGCCGATGCCGAGCCCGACATCGAGGCGACCACCGCTCACGACGTCGAGCGTGGCGAGCTGCTTCGCCAGGAGGATCGGCGTGTAGTACGGCATGATGAGCACACTCGTCCCGAGCCGTACACGCCTCGTCGCGCCGGCGACGTAGGCGAGCGACACGATCGGATCGAAGACGCGCTCGAAGGCCTTCGGCCACGGCTGGCCGGGCATCGGTGGGTAATCGCCCTTCGGCTGGATCGCATAGAGCAGCCGCTGGAACACCCAGACCGAGTGGTAGCCGAGCGCTTCGGCGGTCTGGGCGACGCGCATCTGATTCTCCGGTGTGGCCCAAGCCCCCGCCATGGGGAGCGCCACGCCCAGCTTCACGAAGAATTGCCGCCGCGCGAAGCGACCCGGGTCGCCGCGCCTCGCGCGAAGGGGAGGGTTTGGGAGGGGAGGCCTCCTGGCCCCCCTCCCAACTTCATAAAAGAGCGCGTGATCACTTTCGCCAATCCGACTTAGTCGGCAAGATCCGGTCGGCGATCAGGTTCCGCATCATCTCGAGCGTGCCACCGCCGATCGCGAACATGCGGGCGTCGCGCACCATGCGCTCGAGCGGCAAACTCCGGCCGTAGCCGGCGGCGCCGTGGATCTGAAGCGCTTCGCTGGTCACCCACTGTGCCGTCTCCGCCGCCAGCGTCTTGGCCTTGGCCGCCTGGAGCGCGTCGGGAAACTCTCGTCCGGCGTCGGCCGCTGCCCGATGGATCATCAACCTCGCGGCGTCGATCTTCACCTCCATGTCGGCGAGCTTCCAGCGAATGCCCTGGAAATCGGCGATGGGCCGGCCGAACTGCCGGCGCTCGAGCGCGTAGGCGCGGGCGCGCTCGTAGGCGCCCTGGGCGAGGCCGAGCGCCACCGTGGCCGCCCCGAGGCGCTGGCCGTTGTAGGCGCGCATCAGCTTCTTGAAGCCGTCGCCGGCGGGGACCAGCACGTTCTCGTGCGGCACGAAGCAGCGCTCGAAGTGGAGCTCGCCCTCGGGGATCGCGCGCAGCCCCATCATGTACTCGCGCCGGCCGATGGTGAAGCCGGGCGCGTCGCGCTCGACCAGAAGTCCGCCAATCCCCTCGTCGCCCGGGCGCTGGCCAAAGCGCGCGAAGACGAGGTAGAGCCGTGAGGTCCCGGCGCCGGTGATGTAGCGCTTGTGCCCGGAAAGGAGGAATCCTCCGCTCGTCGGCTCTGCGCTGGTCGTCATGTCGGTCGCTGCCGAGCCAGCCTCCGGCTCGGTGATCGCAATCGCCGGCTTGTCGCCCTCGAGGACCCAGGGGAAGTATCGCCGCTTCTGGGCCTCGGTGCCGTAGGCGCGGAGCGCGCCAACCACGCCGAGGCTCCCTTCGACGACGATCCGTCCCGTGACGCCACAGGCGCGCGCAACCTCTTCGATGACGAGCACGACGTCGAGGATCGGCCGGTCGGCGCCGCCGTGCTCGCGCGGGATCGTCATGCCCATGAAGCCACCGGCGACGAGATCCTTGACGTTGTCCCAGGGATACTCCTCGCTCTCGTCCCAGCGCGCCGCCCGTCCGGCGAACGTTCCGTCGGCCAGGTCACGGGCGCGCTGGCGCAGTGCCTGCTGCTCGGCGGTCAGGTGGAAATCCATACCTTAGATGTGGATGGCCTGGCCGAGCGCGCCCAGGGTGGCTTCGAGCGCAGCCTCCGACAGCGTCGGGTGCGCGTGGATCGTGTGAATGATCTCCTCCAGCGTTGCCTCGAGCGTGCGCCCGACGGCGAACTCGTGGATCATCTCGGTCGCCTCCGGTCCCAGGATGTGGACGCCGAGGATCTCACCGGTCGCCTTGTCGGCGACCACCTTGACGAAGCCCTCGGTCTCACCCATCGCGACGGCCTTCCCGTTGGCCGTGAACGGAAACTTGCCGACAGTGATCTCACGGCCGTTCTCGCGCGCCCTGGCCTCGGAGATTCCGATGGAGGCGATCTGCGGCCGGCAGTACGTGCACGACGGCACGTTGCCGTAATCGATTGGACGCGGATCCTTGCCCGCGATCGCCTCGGCGGCGACCACGCCTTCGGCCATGGCCTTGTGGGCCAGCAGGGGCGGCCCGGCCATGTCACCGATGGCGTAGACGCCCTTCACCGACGTCTCCATCCGCGCCGAGACCTTGACGAACCCGCGGTCGAGCGTGACGCCGAGCGCCTCCAGTCCGACGCCCCTCACGCGGGCGGCGCGGCCGACGGCCATGAGCACCTGCTCGGCCTCGAAGCGACCGCCGTCGGTCTCGACGACGACGCCGGCGCCGCCGGGTTTCACTGACTGCACTTTCACGCCCGTCTGGCTCGTGATGTCGCGGCGGGTGAACGAGCGCGCGAGATGGGTGGAGACCTCTTCGTCCTCGATCGGGACGAGTCGGGGCAACGCCTCGAGGATCGTCACCGCCGTCCCGTACGCGGCATAGACGTCGGCGAACTCGACCCCGACGGCACCGGCGCCGATGACGATCAGCGACTTCGGTGCGCGCTCCTGTCGCACGGCGCCGTTGGACGAGATCACGAGCTTCTCGTCGATCGTGATGCCGGGCAGCGATTTGGGCTCGGAGCCCGTGGCCAGGATCACCGCGCGCGCCTCGATGGTGTCGGTCCCGCTCTTGCCCTTGACCTCCACGACCCCGGGGCGCGCGAGCGTGCCGCTTCCCGACACCAGCGTGATCTTGTTCTTCCGGAAGAGGAACTCGACGCCCTTGGCCATGCGATCGGCGACACCGCGGCTGCGCTTGATGGCCTCGGCGTAATCGGCCTCGAAGCCCTGCACCCGGATCCCGAAGTCACCGGCGCGCTTGAACAGATGGACGACCTCGGCATTGCGGAGCAGGGCCTTGGTGGGGATGCAGCCCCAGTTCAGACACACCCCGCCGGGACGATCGTCCTCGACCGCGGCGACGCTCAGCCCGAGCTGAGCGCAGCGAATCGCGGAGACGTACCCGCCCGGCCCCGTCCCGACCACCGCCACATCGACCTTATGCGTCGCCATTCCCGCCCCCGAGATGCGCCCCCATATTCGCGCAATGCCCGCCCGTGAAGCCGTCGCTCGAACGACCTGGTCCGCGGCGGGTGCGAGAAGTTGCGGGGCGGGAGGCGGGCGGGGTCCGCCGACCCGTTCCGCGCCGCGGACGTCCGGGAGAGTCGTGTTGTATGGAACATCGCCACGTGACCACCGTCTCGCGCACGTGGTCGCCGGATCTCGCCCGCCTTCCGCCCGACAGCATTCTCACACCAGCAACCGCAGCGGCTCTTCGAGATACCGCTTCACGGTCTGCAAGAACCGCGCGCCCATGGCCCCATCCATCACCCGATGGTCACACGAGATCGTCAGCATCATGCGCCGGCCCACCGTGACCTCGTCCCCGTCGGCGACGGGCACGCGACGGACGGAGCCGACCGCGAGGATGGCACCCTCGGGGGGATTGATGATGGCCGAGAACTCGGCGACGTCGAACATGCCGAGATTCGAGATCGAGAACGTTGCGCCCGACAGCTCATGAGCCTTCAGCTTCCGCGCGCGCGTTCGCTCGGCCAGATCACGCGACTCCACGGCGATCTGACTCAGGGACTTGGCCTGACAGTCGCGCAGCACGGGCGTGATCAGGCCCTCCTCCAGCGCGACCGCGATGCCGATGTGGGCACGGTGCCAGACGCGAACCGAGTCCCCCTGGAACGAGGCGTTCACCTCCGGGTGCTGGAGCAGCGCCAGCGCGCACGCGCGGATGACGAGATCGTTCACCGAGATCTTGGGCGCGCCGTCGAGCGCGTTCAGCTCCTCCCGCAGCTCCCAGGCGCGATCCATCACGACCTCTGACGTCACGTAGAAGTGCGGCACCGGGGCCTTGCTGAGCGGCATGCGCTTGGCGATCGTGGCGCGAATCTGCGTGAGTGGACGGTCCTCGTACTCCGGGCCGGTCACGCTCGGCATCGCGCGGGCGATGGCTGGCGCGGCCGCCGGCGCGCTCGTCGCCGCTTCGACGTCGCGACGGATGATGCGTCCCCCGGGGCCGCTCCCTTGAACGACCTTCAGGTCGACGCCGCGCTGAGCGGCCACCTTCTTGGCGAGCGGCGACGCCTTGATGCGTCCATCTGCATGTGAGACCGACGCGACCGGCGCCATCACCGGAGCCGCCGGCCTGGCGGCCGGCTCGCGGCGAATCTCCTGAGGTCCCGAGCCCGCTCCGGGCCCGGCCGGGGATTTCGCCGGCGCCGGCTGGCGCGCTGCCGGATCTTCGCTTCGTGGCTGGGGCGGCACGGCCGCGGAACGATCGGACGTCGCGCCGGGCACCGACGCAGGCGCGGCCGGCTTGCCGGCCGCCGGGGCGGGCGACGCCGCTCCGGCGATCACGGACGCGATGTCGTCGTTGGGCTCGGCGATGACCGCAATGAGGCTACCGACGGGAGCGCGGTCGCCCGGGCCGACGAGGATTTTCCGAAGGACGCCGGCGCCAAACGCCTCCATCTCGACGTCGGCCTTGTCGGTCTCGATCTCGGCCAGGATGTCCCCGCCCTGGACGCGATCGCCTTCCTTCTTGAGCCACTTGATGATCTTGCCGGTGTCCATGGCCTCGGACAGCTTGGGCATCACGACCTTGGTCACGGCCATGGTCAGCTCCTCTCGGCGTAACAGACGCGGCGGATCGCCTCCATGATGCGCTCCTTGGACGGCGTCTTGGCCCGCTCCAGGTTGCGCGCGTATGGCATCGGGGCGTTCTCGCCGGTGACGCGCTCGACGGGGGCATCGAGGTCGTCGAACGCTTCTTCCGTGATCTCCGTCGCGATCTCCGATCCCATCCCGGCGAACCCGGCGCCCGCCTCGACGACGACGGCCCGGTGGGTCTTGCGGACGGAGCCGATGATGGTGGCCGTGTCCATCGGCCGTAGCGTTCGTGGATCGACGATCTCGACCGAGATCCCTTCCTTCTCCAGCTCCTCGGCCGCCTCCATCGCGCGGTACATCATGCCCATGTAGGCGATGACGGTCACGTCCCGGCCTTCGCGGCGGACGATCGCCTGCCCCAGAGGGATGACGAAGTCGGGATCGTCGGGCACCTCGCCTTTCACCGCGTAGAGCGTCTCCGACTCGATGAAGATGACGGGATTGTCGTCGCGGATCGACGCTTTCAAGAGCCCCTTCGCGTCCATCGGGGTGCTCGGCCGCACGACCTTCAGCCCCGGCACGTGGTAGAAGTACACCTCCATCGACTGGGAGTGCTGAGCCGCCAGCTGGTGGGCGGGCCCGCCCGGGCCGCGGATGACGATGGGCACGTTGTACTGGCCGCCCGACATGTAATACATCTTCGCGGCCGAGTTCACGATCTGATCGAGCGCGAGCAGCGCGAAGTTGAACGTCATCATCTCGACCACGGGACGCAGCCCGACCATCGCCGCCCCGATCCCAACGCCGGTGAAGCCCGACTCGGCGATGGGCGTATCGACCACACGCTTCGGCCCGAACTCCTTCAGCAGGCCCTGGGTCACCTTGTAGGCGCCCTCGTACAGGCCGACCTCCTCCCCGATCACGAAGACGCGCGGATCGCGCTTCATCTCTTCGCGCAGAGCGAGGTTGAGCGCCTCGCGATAGGTCATCACCGCCATCCGTCAGTCCTCCTTGTAGATGTCGGTGAGGAGCCATTCGACCGGCGGCTCCGGTGAGGCGTCGGCGAAGGCCACGGCATCGTCGATGCGGTCGTTGACGTCCTTCTCGATCGCCCGGACGTCCGCCTCGCTGAGCCAGCCCGCCTTGAGGGCCTTCTCGCGGAAGAGGGAAATCGGATCGCGAAGCTTCTCGCGCTCGACCTCCTCCTTTGTCCGATAGACGGCCCCGGCCGGGTCGCGCATGGAGTGGCCGCGGAAGCGGTAGGTGCGGGCCTCGATCAGCGCCGGCGTCTTGTCCGTGCGAGTGCGCTCGACGGCGCGGCCGACGACGTCGCGAACGGCCAACACGTCCATGCCGTCGACCGGCTCGGAAGGAATGCCGTAGACTTCGCCGAACTTCCAGATCTCGGTCTGGGCCAGCGCGCGCTCGAGCGAGGTCCCCATGGCGTAGCGGTTGTTCTCGCAGATCCAGATCATCGGCAGCTTCCAGAGCGCGGAGAGATTCATCGCCTCGTGGAACTCGCCCTCGGGGACGGCGCCGTCGCCGAAGTAGCACACGCAGACCTGGTCGCCGCCCTCGTAGTTGATGGCGAACCCGACGCCGGCGGCCAGGGGAAGATGGGCGCCGACGATGGCGTGGCCGCCAAGGAAGTTGACGCTCTTGTCGAAGAGGTGCATCGAGCCGCCCTTACCCTTGCTCAGGCCGTCGCGGCGGCCGAACAGCTCCGCCATGGCCCGGCGTGGATCGGCCCCCTTGGCCAGGGCGTGCCCGTGCTCGCGATAGGTCGAGATCGCGTAGTCGTCGGGTCGCAGCACCGACGAGGCGCCGGCGGCGACAGCTTCCTCACCGATGGAGAGGTGGAGGAATCCGCCGATCTTGCCCAGGGCATACGCTTCCGCCGCTTTCTCCTCGAAGCGGCGGATCAGCATCATGTCGGCGAGCAGGCGGCGGGCCAGCTCGGCATCGACGGCCGGCGGACCGGCCTTCTTCAATTCGGTCTTCTGCGCCATGTCTCCTCCTACCGCCCCCCTACCATCGCATCACGCTCAGCTCGTCCACCGATAGCCGCTGGCGGACCCGGAAGATCGCGACGATGATGGCCAGACCGACGGCGACCTCGGCCGCCGCCACCGCCATCACGAAGAACACCAGAACTTGCCCGTCGGGATTGCCGGTTCGCTGGCCGAAGGCCACCAACGCGAGGTTGGCGGCGTTGAGAGCCAGCTCGATGGACATGAAAATCACGAGTGGGTTCCTGCGAATGACGACACCAACCACACCAATGGTGAAGAGCGCCGCGGAGAGCGTGAGGTACCACGACTCGGGGATCATCGGACGCCCACCTCGCGCTCGGCTCGCCGCGGCGGCGCGCTTG
Organism: Candidatus Rokuibacteriota bacterium; assembly: GCA_003220615.1. GTDB lineage: Bacteria > Methylomirabilota > Methylomirabilia > Rokubacteriales > CSP1-6 > 40CM-68-15. The sequence continues at coordinate 52,807 of QHTB01000138.1, read as the reverse complement.
CACGCAGGCTCGCCTCGGGCCCGGGGCCCTGCGACTGGGCGGTGCCCTCCCGACTCCTGGCGAGGAGCAGGACGCCCACCATCGCGGCCAGCAGCAGCACCGACGTCAGCTCGAAAGGAAGCAGGTAGTCGGTGAAGAGCAGGCGCCCGATGGTGGCCACGCTGCCGGACGCCGTCGCACCCGTTGCACCCGTTGCCGCCGGCGCGGCCGCGCGCGAGGCCACCAGCAGGACCAGCTCCAGCAGCAACGCACCGCCCAGCGGCGCTGCGAGTAGCCGCCAGGCCTTGCGCGGATCGGGGCCCGTCTCTTCCTTGCCGGGGATGAGCACCATGATCGCGAAGACGAACAGGACCATGATCGCGCCCGCGTACACGATGATCTGCGCGGCAGCCAGGAACTCGGCGCCGAGCATCAGGTAGAGCGCCGCGACGCATCCGAGGTTCATCACGAGGAAGAGGGCGCCGTGGATCGCGTTGCGCCGCAGGACGAGGCCCAGCGCCGCCGCGACGGCGATACCGGCGATCACCAGGAAGGCCACGCGCGCCATCATGGGCGGCGGTCGGCCGGGATCGGGACCGGCGAGGTCGGCCGTCCATCGGGCCCCGCCGGCTCCAGCGCTAGCAACGCGTCCTTCGAATAGATCATTCCGCCCCGGCTGTAGGACGAGAACTCGAGGATGCCGGTGTCCATCCGGATGGCGTCTTCGGGACACGCCTCGACACAGTAGCCGCAGAACACGCACTTGCCGAGGTCGATGTCGAAGCGCGACGGCACCTTTTCGATCTCGGGGTTCGGATGCTCGTCGGCGACGATGTAGATGCAGCGCGCCGGGCAGACCGTCTCGCACATCATGCACGCCACGCAGCGCGGTGATCCGTCTTCACGGCGGACGAGCCGGTGCAGGCTGCGCAGGCGGGGCGCCAGCCGGCGCCGCTCGTCCGGATACTGGATGGTGACGGCGCCGCGGGCGTCGCGGCGCCCGAGCGAGTGCGCGATGTGCCGGCCCATGTTCCGGAAGAAGTGCCCGGCGGTGAGGCCGAGCCCCGAGAACACTTCGCGGAGATAGAACCGCTGACCGAGGTTCATGCCGGCCTCGTGACGAGCAACACCAGTCCCGTCAGCACGATGTTGGCGATCGAGAGCGGGAAGAGTGCCAGCCAGCCCAGGCGCATGGCCTGATCGTACCGGAAACGCGGCAGCGTCCACCGGATCAGCATCAGGAAGAAGATCATCACCACGACCTTGGTGACGAAGCTGCCCACCTGGAGCAGCGTCACCACCAGCGGCGGCAGCGCCAGCGTCGCGCCCCACGGGAACTGGAAGCCGCCGGCGACCAGGTAGGGCACCTGCCACCCGCCGAGGAACAGCGCGGTCGTCATGCCGGCGACGACGATGGTTTCGAGGAAGTCGGCCATGGCGAACATGCCGAACTTCATGCCGCTGTACTCCACGAAGTAGCCGATGATCTCCGACTCGCCCTCCGGCGTGTCGAAGGGGATGCGCTTCGTGGACGCGATGCCGGCGGTGAGGAAGAGCACGAACGCCAGTGGCTGGGTGAGGATGCCCCACTTCGGGATCCAGCCCCACAAGAGCTGGCCCTGAGCGCGTGCGATCGACTGGAGGTCGAGCGAGCCGTAGACCATGATCACGCCGATGATGGAGGCGCCGATGGCGATCTCGGCCGAGATCATGAGCGCCGCCGCCCTCTGGCCGCCCAGGAGCGCGAAGTTGTTCCCCGACGACCAGCCCGCCATCATCACGCCGTAGACACCGAGCGAGAGCATCGCGAACACGTAGAGCACGCCCACGTTCAGGGTCACCGCCTGGAGCGGGATCTCACGGCCCGCTGCGTGCAGCACGTTGCCGAACGGAATGGAGGCGAAGGCGACGAGGGCGAAGAAGACCGACACGAACGGGGCCAGGCTGAAGAGGAATCGGTCGGCACGGGCCGGCCGGAAGTCCTCCTTCGCCAGCATCTTGATCGCGTCAGCCAGCGGATGGAAGAGACCGAACAGCCGCAGGCCCAGGATCGAGGCGCGATTGGCGCCGATGCGGTCTTGCATGATCGCCGACTGCTTGCGCTCGACCCAGGTGAGCAGCCCGCCGAGGTTGAGGACGAACATCATCACGAACATCACCCGGCCGAAGACGATCCCGACGTCAGCGATCACTGCGCCATCCGTCCCGTGTCGCCGACCGACTGGTACGTCATGCCTCGGAAGGCCTCGACGTTCGCGGCGAGCTCGACGAACCAGTGCTCGGCTCGGGTCGCGGTACCGGCGTGGCCGAGCGTCCCCAGGACTTGTCCCACGATGTCCCATTCGGGTCGCACTTCGCCGAGGGGTTCCGCCGCCGGCCGGAACCGCTGGACGCGCCCCTGAAAATTCGTGAACGTGCCGTCGCGCTCGACCCACGCCGCCGCCGGCAGCACGAGCTGGGCCAGGGCGCTGGTTCGGTTGGCATTCGTGCCCGTGAAGATCAGCGTCTCCAGGGCCCGGAGGGCTCGGGTGACGTCGGCTTCCGGCCACGTGCTGACGAACAGGTCGTGAGCGCAGACCCACAGCGCCTTGATACGACCGTTGCGTGCCGCCTCGAGGATGGCGGCGACATCGCCGTCGAGGCCGATCAGCTCCCCACCGCGCGTGTTGGGGTTCTTGTCGGCGCGAATGAGCAGGTCGTCCTGGTCGCCCGGCGTGCGCGGCGGCACCCTGAACCCGACGTCGTGCGAGCCCAGCGCCTCGGCCAAACGCTTCACCGCGATCAAATCCTCGTTGGCCATCTTCGGTGACGCCAACACGCCGACGGCGTCCGGAGCGTGCCGACCGAGCACCCGCGCCGTCTCGGCGATGGCGGTGTCCCACGGCACGGGCTCTCCGCGCCAGACCGGCATCGTCAGACGGCTCGCGTCGTCCACGAACCCGTAGCCGTAGCGGCCCTCGTCGCAGAGCCACCACTTGTTGACGTCGGCGTTGAAGCGCGGCTTGAGCCGGGCGACCCGCTTGCCGCCAGCGTGATGAGGGCGCCTACGATTGACGTGGACCTCGATGTTGCAGCCGCGCGCACAACCCGGGCAGATGGACTTGGCGGTGTCGAGGTACCAGACGCGGACCTGGAAGCGGAAGTCACGGTCGGTGAGCGCGCCCACCGGGCAGATGTCCACGACGTTCCCGGAGTACCTGTTCTCGAGGTCGCGGCCGGGAAAGAGCCCGATCTCCGAGTGATCGCCGCGGTTGAAGATGCCGAGCTCACCGGTGCCGGTGATCTCGTCGCAGAAGCGCACGCAGCGAGAGCACAGGATGCACCGCTCGGCGTCCAGCATCACGTGCGGACCGAGCGGCAGCGCCTTCGGCTTGTGGACCTTCTCATCGACCATCCGCGGATCGTAGAGACCGTACTTCATGTAGTAGATCTGCAGCCAGCACTCGCCCGCCTGGTCGCAGACCGGACAGTCGAGCGGATGATTGATGAGGTGGAACTCCATGATCGAGCGCCGCGTCTCCTTGACGCGATCGGTCTGCGTGGAGACCACCATGCCGTCGGCGCACTGGGTGTTGCAGGCGATCGTCGGCCGCGGCGTCTTCTCGATGTCCACCATGCAGAGCCGGCACTGGCCCGCGATCGAGAGGCCTGGGTGATAGCAGTAGTGCGGGATCTCGATGCCGAGCTGGCGGGCCGCTTCGATGAGGTTCGTGCCCGGCGCAACGTCGATCTCTTGACCGTCGATGATGAGCTTGGGCATCGCCTATTTCCGGATCAGCACTTCGAACTCGTCACGGAACTTCTCGATGTAGGAGATGTAGGGTCCGACGGCGCCGTCGTAGAACGCGCAGATGGTGGTGCCGGCGCCGCGCTTGGATACGTCGAGGATCGTGTCGAGATCCTCCTTGCGGCCATGGCCGGCCAGGATGCGCTCGCTCATCTTGTAGATCCAGCCCGTGGACTCGCGGCACGGCGTGCACTGGCCGCACGACTCGTGAGCGTAGAAGCGGGCCACCACCATGAGCGCCTCGGGGACCGATACGGTCTCGTCGAACACGATGACGCCCGCCGAGCCGGCCATCGTTCCCGCGTTCCTGAGCCCGTCGACGTCCATCGTGACGTCGATCTCGTCGGCGCGCAGGATCGGTGCCGAGGATCCGCCCGGCACGACGCCTTTGAGGCGGCCGTTTCCGGAGACGCCGCCGGCCCGATCGATGAGCTGGCGCAGCGTGATGCCGACCGACTCCTCGTAGATGCCCGGCCGCTTGACCCGGCCCGACACCGAGTAGATGCGGGTGCCGCCCATGGTCTTCGTCCCGAGGCCGGCGAACCAGGGGGCGCCGCGATTGATGATGTGCGGCACCTGCGCGATCGTCTCGACGTTGTTCACGATCGTCGGCATGCCGAAGGCGCCCTTGATGGCGGGGAACGGCGGCTTGACCTTCGGCCAGCCCTTCTTGCCCTCGAGCGACGAGATCAGGCCCGTCTCCTCGCCGCAGATGTAGGCGCCGGCGCCCCGGTGGACCACGATGTCGAGGCCGGCACCGAGCAGGCCGGCGTCGTACGCGTCTTTCACCGCCGCCGCGAAGCGGCGATGGGGCTCGACGTACTCACCGCGGATGTAGACGAACGCCTTCTCGCACCGGATGGCGCGCGCGGCGATCAGCATGCCTTCGATGAGCGCGTGCGGGTCGCGCTCGAGCAGGTAGCGGTCTTTGAAGGTCCCGGGCTCGCCCTCGTCGGCGTTGATCACGAGGTAGACCGGGCCGGTGTGGTTCTTCGGCACGAACGACCATTTCATCCCGGTCGGGAACCCGGCGCCGCCGAGGCCCCGAAGATTCGCCTTCTTCACCTCGTCGGTGATCGCCGCCGGCTCCATCGCCCTGGCCTTCTCCCAGGCGGTGTAACCGCCGGTCTCGCGATACACGGCCAGCGTGTGAGCGTCGGCCCGGTCGAAGTTCCGAGTCAGGATCTTTTCCGTCACTGGAGCCTCACCAGGATCCGATCGACCTTCTCAGGCGTGAGGTCGAACTCGTAGCGGTCGTCGACCTGCATCATCGGGGCATGCTCGCACGCGCACAGACACTCGACGCTCTGCAGCGTGATGCGCCCGTCGTCAGTGGTCTCCCCGACGGGGACGCCGAGACGCTGCTTGAGGTGCTCGATGATCCGCGGCGCCCCCGCGAGATGGCACGAGAGGTTGTGGCAAACCGCGACCACGTGGCGTCCCTTCGGCTGTTGAAAGTACAGCGTGTAGAACGTGACGACCTCGTGGACGTGGGCGGGCGACAGGTTGAAGAGCGTGGCGACGTACTCCTCGGCTTCCAGCGAGACGTGGCCGAAGGTGTCCTGGGCCATGTGGAGGACGGGCAAGAGCGCCGCGCGCGGATCGGGGTACAGCCCCTGCAGGCGCCGCACCTCGGCGAGCTGCTCGGCGGAGAACTCCACGCGAACCGTGCTCATGCTACCGGCGGCTCGGAGCACGGCTCGATCCGTAGGTGGCGTGTTCGGGGTGCGCGTGGATTCATCGATCCAGCTCGCCCCCGATCATGTTGACCGAGCCGAACGTCGGGATCAGGTCGCCGATCCACTCGCCCTCGATCATCCGGTGCAGCGCGGCGAGCGGCGGCAGACAGGGCGGCCGGCAGCGAACACGATACGGCCGGTCGGTGCCGTCGGACACGACGTAGAATCCGAGCTCGCCGTTGGCGCCTTCCACCGCGGAGTACGCCTCGCCTAGAGGCGGCCGTATGCCGTAACCCTCCATGATCAGCATGAAGTGGTTCATCAGGCCTTCGATCGACCCGTAGGTGGTCTCCTTCGGTGGCAAGACCACGCGCTTGTCGTGGGCGTTGACCCGCGCCTGCGCGGCGCGGTCCTGGCCCGCGAGATTGGGCGAGAGCGTGATGGGGATCAGCAGCAACCCCTCGGTCTTGCCCTGCTTGCCCTGATCGACGTAGGCGGCGGGGTCGAGCGGCCGGCCCTCGTGGTCCACGTTGATCGGCCCGCCCGGCATGTGGTCGAGCGCCTGCTCGGCGATCCGCATCGACTGCTCCATCTCGGCCATGCGGACCAGATAGCGCGCGTAATTGTCGCCGGCGGTCTGCGTGACGACCTGCCAGTCCAGACGGTCGTAGGCGTCGTAGGGCTGGGCCCGGCGGACGTCGTAGGGGACGCCCACCGCGCGCAGCAGCGGCCCGGTGATCGCGTAGGCGATCGTCTCGTCGCGCGAGAGCGCCCCCACGCCGACCATGCGGTCCATGAAGATCCGATTGCCGGTGAGGAGCCGGTGGACTTCTTCCAGCACCTCGCGCACCTGCTTGAACGCCGCGCGCATCTGGTCACTGAAGGCTGGCGGCAAGTCGGCCTTCACGCCGCCCACCCGTCCGTAGGAGATGGTGAGGCGCGCGCCGGTGACCTCCTCGACCAGCTCCCACAGGAACTCGCGGGCCTTGATCATGTAGAGGAAGACGGTGAAGGCGCCGAGCTCCATGGACGAGGCGCCCACGCACGTCAGGTGATCGCAGATGCGCGAGATCTCCGCCATGACGACGCGGATGTACTGGCAGCGCTCGGTCACGGTGATGCCGAGCAGCTTCTCCACCGCCGCGCAGTACCCGAAGTTGTTGATCAGCGGGGAGACGTAGTTGAGGCGGTCGGTGTACGGAATCGCGTTGTTCCAGCCGCCGACCTCGCAGTCCTTCTCGAACGCGCGATGCAGGTAGCCGATCTCGACGTCGGCTTTGCGGATCACCTCGCCGTCGAGCTCGGTGACGATCCGGATGATCCCGTGCATGGCTGGGTGCTGCGGCCCGACGCCGAGCTGCATGGGCTGGGTGCCGCCGCCGGTGCCGGCGCCTTCCCCGAGCATGAACTCGCGCGTGGTGGCGGGGCCGGACGGCGCGGCGTCCATCAGATCTTGGGGCCGATCAGCGGCTGACGGCGATTGATCGGATAGTCCTTCCGGAGCGGGTGGCCGACGAACTCCTCGTAGAGCAGCAGACGCTTCGGGTTCGGATGGCCGGCGAAGCGCAGGCCGAACATGTCCCACACCTCGCGCTCGAACCAGTCGGCAATGGGCCAGAGGCCGCTGGCCGTCGGCACCACCGGGTCGTCCTCGGACACACGCACCTTCACGCGCAGACGATGGTTGTGAGGCACCGAGAGGAGGTGATAGACGACCTCGAAGCGCGGCCCGTCCTCGCGGCCGGGGAACTTCGAGTAGTCCACCGCGGTCAGGTCCGCCAGCATGTCGAAGCCGAGCGCGCCGTCGTCACGACAGTGGCGCAGGACGTCGAGCAGCGCGCCCCGCTCGACCAGCGCCGTGTGGTCACCGCGATGCGCGTGCGTCTCGGCGAGGGCCCCGCCGAAGCGGGCCCGCAGCGCGCCGAGAATCGCCTCCCCGTCCACTTAGAACCTCTGAGCGCCCGTGGCGATCTTCTCCTGGAGCTTCATCAGGCCATCGATCACGCTCTCGGGGCGCGGCGGGCAGCCAGGGATGTAGACGTCGACCGGGATGATCGTGTCGATGCCCTGCACGGTGGCGTAGTTGTCGTAGAAGCCACCCGTGCACGTGCACACACCGAAAGCCACCACCCACTTCGGCTCGGTCATCTGGTCGTAGATGCGCTTCAGCACGGGCGCCATCTTGTGGCTGATGGTGCCGACGACGAAGAGCACGTCCGCCTGGCGGGGCGAGAAGCGAGGCAGGCCGGCGCCGAAGCGGTCGATGTCGTAGTGCGAGCAGGCCGTGGCCATGTACTCCATGCCGCAGCACGCCGTGACGAACGGGTACTGGAAGATCGAGTATTTCCGGGCCCAGCCGATGGCCTCGTCCAGGCGGGACGTGAAGAACGAACCTACTCCCACTCGAACCCACCCTTTCGCCATATATAAAGGAAGCCGAGCATGAGGATGCCGAGGAACACCAGCATCTCGACGAAGCCGAACCAGCCGAGCTGGTTGAAGAGCAGCGCCCAGAGGATGACGAAGAAGATCTCGATATCGAAGATGATGAAGAATATCCCGATTGTCGAGAACTTGATGGCAAACCGCCCCTCAGTGATCTGGATCGGGTCCTTCCCGCACTCGAACGGCTCTTCCTTCACCGGCGTCAACCGCCGGGGCGCCAGCAGGTGGGGCAGCCCGATCAGCGCGCCGCCCACGACCGCGGCGAACGCGAAAACCATCAGGATGGGTGCGTATTCCATTTAACGGAGGTGGTTGCTCGGCTCGGGCCGTGGGTGGCGAGGCCGGGGTGCGGAGTGGCTGCGTACGTCTTCCTGGTCGATCATTTCCCGATTGATCATTTATTAATGCCGGCTGGGCTGTTCTCGGCGGCGGCGGTCTGTTTCTTGGCGTGATAGGACGAGCGCACCAGCGGCCCCGACTCCACGTGGGCGAATCCGAGCTCACGACCGGCCGTGGCCAGGTCGGCGAATTCGTCGGGATGGTAGTACTTCACCACCGGGAGATGTTGCGCCGACGGGCGGAGGTACTGGCCGAGCGTGAGGATGTTCACGTCCACCTCGCGCAGGTCGCGCATGGTGGCGACGAGCTCCTCGCGGGTCTCGCCCAGGCCGAGGATCAACCCCGACTTCGTCGGCAGCGCCGGCGATGCCTGGCGCGCGCGGGTGAAGAGCTCGAGCGCCCGGTCGTAGCGGCCCCCGTGGCGAGCCAGCTTGTAGAGCCGGGGAACGGTCTCCGTGTTGTGATTGAGCACGTGCGGCCCGGCAGCGATGACCGTGTCGAGGGACTCCGCCTGCCCCTGGAAATCCGGAATCAACGCCTCGACCCGACTGTCGGGCGCGTGCCGGCGAACGGCGCGGATCGTCGCAGCCCAGTGAGCGGCACCACCGTCGGCCAGATCGTCGCGATTGACCGAGGTGATCACGACGTAATCGAGCCCGAGCCGGGCCACCGCGTTGCCGATGCGCTCGGGCTCCTCGCGGTCCTCCCAGGCCGGCTTGCCGTGCGCGATGGCACAGTAGCCACAGTTCCGCGTGCAGACGTCGCCGAGGATCATGAACGTCGCCGTCGAGTCTTCCCAGCACTCACCGACGTTCGGGCAGCGAGCCTCCTCGCACACCGTGTGTAAGTTCCACTCGCGGAGCAGGCGCTTGAGACGGATGTAGTTGGGACCACCGGGGGCTCGGACCTTGAGCCACTCGGGCTTTCGGCCGATATCCGCGGTCGGCGACTGGATGACAGGCAGTGACGCGAGTGTCGGCATCCTTTTCGTCAATCGAACCGACTCATTATGCCACGGGGGTGATGACGATGATACTTGCGGGGAACGAGCGCGGACTGCGACGTCGCCTCCCGGCCCGGCAGGCCGAGCCGGGAGAGCGTGGGCCTTAGCTGTCGATGTCGACGGCGGCGCGCCCGAGCGCGACCGGGCCGGCGACGGGAGTCTCCTCTGCGGTGGCGGCGGCCCATCGGGCGACGTTCAAAGGCACTTCGATCGCGCGGCCGCGATGCACCAGGTCGCACATGGCCCGGTTCGCAGCGGCCCAGTCCGGGTCGGCCACCAGGTGCACGAGGCACATGCGGTTGCGCCCGACTACTTCGGCCCCGCAATAGGGGCAGTTGGAACGGATCGGCTCGTCCTGAGTCAGTGCGTCGTCGGCGTGCATGAGATCATCACCATCACTTGGCCCGAGGGAGACGTCGCGCGCATCATCGCGGTCAGGCCCGGCGTGCAATTCGCGGGGAGTCCGAGACGAGTCCGGCGATCGGCGTCGTCGAGGCGCTGGAGTTCGAGAAATTCGACAAACGGGAGATCCACGGTGAGGGTTCCATCCGGGCGAGGCACTGACGGTTTGACGCCGTCGGCCTTGGGGCGGTGGTCGACCACGGTCTCGAAGAACCAGTCGTCCTCGTTGGACGCGTGGACGGGAAACACCGCCAGCAGGATCGCGATCACGAAGAGGAGCGAGAACAGCGCCGCGTGGCCAGAAGCGCTTCCGATCACGGCGGCGAGTGAGGCGCGGTCCATGTCGCGAGTGTAAGAAGCTGCGACCAGCGACGAAATAGACCGCGGGATATAGGTCTCTATATCTTTCGTGACAGTGGGCGGGCGGAGGCCGGCCGTGATGCAACGTCATCATCCTTCCGTCAGTCGACGCTTCACACGGCCCGCAGTGTGGACTTGACGCGCACACGGTCGTCGGTGCCCTTGAGCCGTCGGGCCACCTCCGTCGTGACGCGGTTGATTTCGTGCAGGTAGCTGGACGTCGCCTCCGCAATCTCCGTGCGCTCGCGCCTCAGCTCGTCGATCTCCGCACGCAGGGCCGCGATCTCGGCATCTTTGTCGTCGACCTCCTGTCGCAGCCGCTGCACCTGCTGGCGGTGACTCTCCCACTGGTCGATGAGCGACGGGATGACGTGGCCGATGAGCTGCTGGCCCTCGCGCGTCCACTGATCCAGACGCGATTTGGTATGGGTGAAGTCGTCGATCGTCTCCATGATGTCCTCCCCTGAGCTGGTGGTGCGACGATCATGACCGGGTCGTGGTGCCACACCTCGATGCCGCGCTGGCCGAAGAATCGGATGTACGCCCGGAGGAAGAGCGGTGGTGCCAGCGGGTCCCGCGATGATCGACCGTGGTCGCGTTCACCGCGATCTACGTCGTCACTGGCAGCATCACTTCCGCCCAGCGCTCGGTACGCAACGCCGCCGTGATGGAATGGCGTCGGCGCTCGCTTCGCCGTCGTTCAGGGCCATGGGAGTCGGTGCGCTGGCGTCGCTCCTTCCGACGTCGGTCGGTGATCACCTTGACCGTCGCGTCGCCGAACCAGTGCCAGCGGATGTCGTCGTACAGCTTCCAGTCGCTCGCGTTGACGATGACGAGGCGCTCGACCATCGCGCTCGGCCTCACGCGCCGTTCGCGAGCACGTCCTCGAGACTTCGTCGGTTGTCCGGGAGCAGATCGAGGAGCTCACACCCCCACTGGTTGGCGCCTTCGACCGCCTCCCGCCACACGAGTCGCCCAACGCCTTCGATCGGCCGCGCGATCCCGGGGACGTGCAGGGTGACTTCCACGAAGTCCGGGACGTCTTCGATGAGCTGGTCGGTGCCGAAGGCGAGTCCGGTCACGGAGATGTTCGGAAGACAGCCGTGGAAGAGGAGCAGGCCGTCGGGAGCACGGACTTCGGCCACCATGTCCGGACGCTGCCTCCGGACCGCACCTCGCCGCTCGCCATGCCGCCGAACGGCTTCGAGATCGGCCTCGGCCGCCCGGCGACGGTCGCGCTCGGTGTCGAGGTCGTCCTGGCGCGCCTCGGCGACGCGCCGCAGGACCTCGACGTCGTCCTTGGCCTGCGTGAGCTGCTCGATCAGCTCCCGGGTCTGCTGGCGAAGAGCCTCGTGGACCACGCGCAGCTCATCGAGGTACCAGTTCGCCTCGTCACGCTGGCGCGCCTGCTCGTGAAGCTGCAACGTGAGGCTGGCCTCGAGCCGGGCGTAGGCCTCGCGCAGCTCGGTGAGCTGGCTTTCGAGGCGGCCAACCGTCGCCCTCGCCTCACCCAGATACCACTCGTTCGCCTCCCACTGAGCGTGGAACCGTTCCGCCCTCGCTTTCCAGTGGTCGACGAGCTGGTTGAGCTCCTTCACCACGTCGGACATCTGGACCTTGATGGTGAGGACGTCGGCTTCGGTCACTGCACAGGCGTTGGTCATCAGTTGCATCTCCTTCTTGCCGGAGTTGGGGAGGAGCACAGCGGAGCGGTGGGGCCTAGAAGATGGGATGGATGAGAGCGACGATTCCCGGGGCTCCAGAAGCGCCGAGGCTCGGAGCACTGCATGCTAGAGGGCGAGCCCCTCAGGACATCGAGTGTACGTTTGACGCACGACTCGGCAGGATCATAGACCCGCACCTCGCGAAGGGGCAAGAATTTTCCCCATCCGAGACGCGGTGGAGATCGACTACGCGGGAAGAGTTGGTGCCGAAGGGGGGACTCGAACCCCCACGGGTTGCCCCACACGCCCCTCAAACGTGCGCGTCTGCCAGTTCCGCCACTTCGGCGCCGAAAGCGTCGTGAGTATACCGTCAGCCCGAACGGGCAACAAATCGTCCGCCGGCCTGGCGCAATCGCGGATCGAGCGCGTCACGGATGCCCTCGCCGAGGAGGTTGTAAGACAGCACGGTGACGAGGATGGCGAGGCCGGGATAGACGGAGAGCCACCAGCCGATCTCGATGGTCTCCTTGCCTTCGTTCAGGATGTTGCCCCAGGTCGCGTGCGGCGGCGGCACGCCGATGCCGAGGAAGGACAGCCCGGACTCGGTGAGGATGGCGGCGGGAATGCCGAGCGTCATGGCCACCAGGACCGGCGCCAGCGCATTCGGGAGGATGTGCCGCCAGATGACGCGGAATCCCGTGGCCCCGACGTTCTGCGACCAGACGACGAATTCACGCTCCTTCAGCGAGAGGAACTCGGCGCGGACGAGCCGCGTCACGCCCATCCACCCGGTGAGCCCGATGACGGCCATGATCGTCCAGATCGACGGCGTGAGGAACGCGAGCACGGCCAGGAGCAGGAAGAAGCGCGGGAAGACCAGCATGAGATCGACCAGACGCATCACGAAGCCGTCGACCATGCCGCCGTTGTAACCGGCCAGCGACCCGAGGACGATCCCGATCGCGGCGGCGATCCCGACCGAGACGAAGCCGACGGCCAGGGAGACCCGGCTGCCGTAGAGCATGCGCGAAAACACGTCGCGGCCGAGCTGGTCGGTGCCGAGCAGGTGGGTTCGGGACGGCGGGTCGAGGATCTTCTTCACGTCGGGTCGGTTGGGATCCCAAGGCGCGAGCGCGGGCGTCAGGATGGCCAGGGCCGCCAGGAAGAGCACGACGGCGCCCCCGACCAGGGCCAACCGATTGCGCGAGAGAGCCTTCCAGAAGTCCTTCATGGCTACTGCCGCCGGCGTCCGCCGAGGCGGATGCGTGGATCGACCAGACCGTAGGCGACGTCGGCCAGGAGGTTGGCGACCAGTGTGAGCGTGGAGACGATCACGAGATTGCCCATGATGACCGGATAGTCGCGCTGGAAGACCGACTGCACCATCAGCTGTCCCATGCCCGGAATGGCGAAGATCGACTCGACGATGACGCTGCCGCCGATCAGCCCGGGCAGCGAGAGTCCGAGGATCGTCACGATGGGCAGCATGGCGTTGCGGAGGGCGTGCTTGCCGATGACGACGCGCTCAGCCAGGCCCTTGGCCCGCGCGGATTGAATGTAGTCCTGGCGCACGACCTCGAGCATGCTCTGGCGCATGTAGCGCGAAAACCCGGCGAGGCCACCGAACGTGGCCACGCCGATGGGCAGGATCAGATGGCTCAGGAAGTCCCAGTGGCGCTTCCAGAACGACAAGTACTCCCAGTTGATGTCACGCAGACCCGAGGCCGGCAACCAGCCGAGGTGGACGGCGAAAAGCAAGATCAACAGCAGCGCGAACCAGAAGTCGGGTGTCGCGAAGCCCATGAAGACGAAGACCGTCGTCGCCTTGTCGAAGCGGGAGTATTGCCGCGTGGCCGACAGGACGCCGATGGGCACGGCGAAGAGCAGGATGATCGCCATCTCGACCACGTTGAGCATGAGGGTGATGGGCAGGCGCTCACCGATCTTCTGGAGCACCGGCCGACCGTCGGGCGCGAACGAGCGTCCGAAATCGAGCCGCGCGAGCCGGATGAGCCAGTTCCAGTACTGGACCGGCAAGGGCTTGTCGAGCCCGTACTGTTTGCGCAGCATCTGCTTGGCCTGAGCGCTCGAGTCCGGGCTGAGATCGCCGGTGTGGAAGTCGACCGGATCGCCAGGCGCCAGGTGGATGACCAGGAAGGAGATGAACGTGATGCCGAGGAGGAGCGGAACGGCGATCAGCACCCGACGCAGGACGTACCAGAACATGGGCGCGCTATTATCGCTCCGTGGCTAGCCGGCGGTGTAGCGCTGCAAGCTCCTTGGAACGAACCACTCCGTGAAGTTGAAGCCGATCCCGTTCGGTGACTCGACGACCCCGTACACGCGGGTGGCGACCACCGGGAGTGCATCCGGGAAGTAGAGGAAGACGATCGGCTGGTCCTCGGCCAGGATCTCCTGCAGCCGATCGTAGTACTTCTTGCGCTCGTCCTCGAAGCACGAGGACCGCCCGCGCTCGAGCATCTCATCGACTTCGGGATTCGCGTACGAGATGTGGTTCAGATCATCCGGCCCGGTCTTCGACGAGTGCCAGATCTCGTACTGATCGGGGTCGAGCCCGATGCCCCACCCCAGCACGATGGCCTCGAATCGGCGCTTCTTGATGTACTCCTTGATGAACGACGCCCATTCGAGGATCCGGATGTCCACGCCGACGCCCAGCTCGCGCAGCGAGGCCTGGATGAGCTCGGCGATCTTCTTGCGCTCGTCGTTGCCCTGGTTCGTCATGAGCGTGAAGGTGAACGGCTTGCCGTCCTTCACGAGCAGGCCATCGCCGTTCTTCTCGCGCCAGCCCGCCTCGGCGAGGAGCTGACGGGCCCGCTCCAGGTCGTGCGGGTATCGCTTCACGTTCGGGTTGTAGACCCAGGTGCCCGGCTTGTAGGGACCGGTGGCTTCTCGGCCGAGACCGAGGCGCACGCCCTCGATCAGCTCCTGCTTGCTGATGGCGTACGCGAACGCCTGGCGCACGCGCTTGTCGGCGAAGCGTGGATCCTTCAGGTTGAAGCCGAAGTAGGTATAGGCGCTGCTCGGATAGCGGAACTTCTGGTAGGCGCGCCGGAACGCCGGATAGTCCGTTTGCCGCTTGTACTGGAGCGCCGTCAGGGTGCTGCTGCTGTCGATCCCCTTGGCCTTGAGCTCGAGAAAGATCGTGGCCTGGCTCGGGATGATCCGGTACACGAGCCGCGAGAGATACGGGCCGGTATCGTAGTAGTCACGGTTCGCCGTGAGCACGACCTTCTCGCCGGTGCGCCACTCCTTGAAGCGGTAGGGCCCGGTTCCCACGGGGCTCTCGCGATTTTGCGGTGCCTCGCGAAGCCGGCCCTCGGTCACGTACGACTCCAGCAGGTGGCGCGGCAGCATCGTCGTGCTCCAGCTCTGGAGCGCCTTGGCGTAGGGCCGGGCATACCGTACGCGGACGGTGTGGGCGTCGACAGCTTCGATCGACTCGACGGCCTTGAAGTCTTCCTTGTACGCCGTCGGCGTCTTGGGGTTGACCATCGCCTGGTACGTGAACACGACGTCGTCGGCCGTGAACGGCCGCCCGTCGTGCCACTTCGCGTTCTTCTTGAGCTGGAACGTCATGTTGCGGCAGTCACGGCTGACCGTCCAGGACTCGGCGAGATCGCCGACGAGCCGCAGGCTCTCATCGCGCTTGACCAGGCCGCTGTAGATCAGATTGCCGATCGTGTGTGACGCGGAGTCGCTCGTGATGTTCGGGATCAGGCCCTGGATGTCGCCGAGCAGGGCTTCGATCAGCGTGTCGCCGTAGACCGGCCGCACCGTCTTCCGGGCGGCGCCGTCGTCGCCCGTGCCGCTGCCCACCTCGGACGTGCACGCGGCGGCGGCCAGCGCCAGCACGACCAGGACAGCGGCGCGGAGGACGATCACCTAGCGACTGGTGCCGGAGGGCGCCGCGGGTGCGGCCGGCGCAGCGGGCGCCGAGGGCGTTGCTGGCGTCGCGGGTGCCGGCGCGGGCGCGGTGGCGGCCGGGGCCAGCTCGCGGATCACCGAGCTGCTGCGCTCGCCGCCGAGCAGCGCCAGGCTGAACGACGTGATGGTGAAGACGATGGCGATCACCGTGGTGATCTTGCCGAGGACCGTCGGCGTGCCCATGGAGCCGAAGACGGCCTGACTGCCGGCACCGCCGAAGGCCGAGCCGATGTCAGCGCCCTTGCCCGCCTGCAACAGGACGACTCCGATGATGGCGAAGCAGGCGATGACGTGGATGATGACGAGGAGAGCGTGCATCATTCCCCTTTCCCGGTCGCGCCCGCGCGCGCCGTCTTCTTGGCAATGGCGATGAACCCGCCCGCGTTGAGGCTGGCGCCGCCCACCAGCGCACCGTCGATCTCGGGCTCGGCGGCGAGGGCGTCGGCATTCTCCGCCTTAACGCTCCCGCCGTAAAGGATCCGGATGGCGCCAGCCACGTCTTTCGATGAAAGCTCGGACAGGAGACCACGAAGATACCCGTGGACCTCGGCGGCCTGGGCGGGGGTGGCGTTGATCCCGGTCCCGATCGCCCACACCGGCTCGTAGGCGAGGACGACCCGAGCGATCGCGTCGGACGCGAGGCTGGCCAGGCCCGCGCGGAGCTGGCCCTCGATCGTCGTGAACGTCAGGCCTTGCCGCCGCTCGTCGGCCGTCTCGCCGACGCAGAGGATCGGGGTGACGCCGTGCACGAGCGCGGCCTGGACCTTGCGATTGATCTGCTCATCCGTCTCGCCGATCTCACGGCGCCGCTCCGAGTGCCCGACCAGCACGTAGCGGCAGCCCACTTCCACGAGCATGGGCAGGGAGATCTCTCCGGTGTGCGCGCCCGCCGCCTCCCAGTGACAATTCTGAGCGCCGAGTCGCAGCGGAGTACCGCTGAGGACCTCGTTGACTGCGGCCAAGGCCGTGAACGGTGGACAGATCACGACGTCGACCCCGCGGGGCCGCTTGAGGCCATCGCGAATCGAGGCCGCCAGCGCCCGGCCCTCGGCGATCGTCCCCTGCATCTTCCAGTTGCCAACGCAGAGCGGAATCCGCATCAGCGCGCCTCCGTCAGGGCTTCCACGCCCGGCAGCGTCCGGCCTTCGAGGAACTCGAGGAAGGCGCCGCCCGCCGTGGAAATGTAGCCGATCCGGTCGGCCACGCGGGCGAGATTCACGGCGGCCACGGTGTCCCCTCCCCCGATGACCGAGAAGGCCCGGCTCTCGGCGATCGCGCGGGCCAGCTCGATGGTCCCGGCGGCGAACGGCGGCTTCTCGAACACGCCCATCGGGCCGTTCCATACGATCGTCCGCGCTTCCTTCACCGCCGCCGCGAAACGCGCCACGCTGCGCGGCCCGATGTCGAGGCCCATCAGCGACGGCGGGATCTCGCGCACGCTGACGGCACGGCCGGCGGGACTCGCGGGACTCTCGGCCACGATCGCGTCCACCGGCAACACCACGGGGATGCCGCGCCGGCGGGCCGACTCCAAAACTCGGCGCGCCGTCTCGATACGGTCGGCCTCGACGAGTGAGCGCCCGATGTCGTGGCCGAGCGCGCGCAGGAACGTGAAGGCCATGCCGCCACCGATGACGAGCGCATCGACTCGCGAGAGCAGGTTCTCGACCAGCGCCACCTTGTCCCCAACCTTCGCGCCGCCGAGCACGGCCATCAGGGGCCGGTCGGGGGCTTCGAGAATGCGCGTGAGCGCCGCGAGCTCACGCTGCATGAGCAGCCCGGCCGCCGCCGGCTGCAGGTGGCGCGTGATGGCTTCGATCGAGGCGTGGGCACGATGCGCGGCGGCAAAGGCGTCGTTGACGTAGCAATCGGCGAGGCCGGCCAGCGCCCGCGCGAACCCGTCGTCGTTGGCCTCCTCCTCCTTGTGGAAACGCAGGTTCTCGAGGAGCAGCACCTGTCCCGGCTTGAGCGCGCGCGCCTGTTCACTCACCTGGTCGCCGACACAATCCGGAGCGAGCGGCACCGGCAGCGCGAGCAACGCGGCGAGCCGCTCGGCCACCGGGCGCAGCGAGAACTCTGGGGTCGGCTTGCCCTGGGGCCGTCCGAGATGCGAGGCGAGCACCACCGATGCCCCGGCGCCGAGCGCGTGCTGAATGGTGGGGACCACCGCGCGCAGGCGGGTGTCGTCCGTCACCGCGCCGCCATCGGTCGGCGCGTTCAAGTCGGCCCGCAGGAAGATGCGCTTGCCGGGAAGGTCGAGCTGCTCGATCGTGAGCTTCGCCACCGCGTCCGGAACGCCGTCAGAGCGTCTTTGCGATGAAGCGGACGAGGTCGCGCACCCGCGACGAGTATCCCCACTCGTTGTCGTACCAGGCGAGCACCTTGATCAAGTTGCCGTCGACGAGGGCGGTCGACGGCAGATCGACGATCGACGAGTGCGCATTGCCGTTGAAGTCGATGGAGACCAGCTCCTCGTCGGTCGCGTCCAGGATGCCGCGCAGCTTGCCGGCCGCCGCGTCCCGGAACGCGTCGTTAATCTGCTGCACGCTGGCCGGCTTGGCGAGCTCGGCCGTGAGGTCGACCACCGAGACGTTCGGCGTGGGCACGCGAATGGCGATGCCGTCCAGCTTGCCCTTGAGGTGCGGAAGCACGAGACCGACTGCGGTCGCCGCGCCGGTGGTGGTCGGGATCATGCTCACGGCGCCGGCGCGCGCGCGCCGGAGATCCTTGTGCGGGAAATCGTGGATCGGCTGGTCGTTGGTGTACGAGTGCACCGTGGAGCAGAAGCCACGCTTGATCCCGAACGCGTCGTCGAGCACCTTCACGGTGGTGGCCAGGCAGTTGGTGGTGCAGGAGGCGTTGGAGATGATCCGATGCTTCTTGCCATCGTAGGCCTGCTCGTTGACGCCGAGCACGACGGTGACGTCGGGATCCTTGGCCGGCGCCGTGATGATGACCTTCTTGGCGCCCGCCTGGAGATGCTTGGAGGCGGTGGCCGTGTCGCGGAAGATGCCCGTCGACTCCACGACGACGTCGACCCCGAGTTCCTTCCAGGGCAGGCTGGCCGGGTCCTTCAGCGCGGTCACCCGCACCTCGCGGCCATTGACGAAGATGGCTCCGTCCTTGGCGTTGACCTCGGCCGGGAGGTTGCCGTGCACGGAATCGTGCTTGAGCAGGTGCGAGAGCGTCTTGGCGTCGGCCAGGTCGTTGACGCCGACGACCTCGATGTCTTTGTCGTTGAGAGCCGTCCGGAAGAACACGCGCCCGATTCGGCCAAAGCCGTTGACGCCGACTCGAATGCTCATGGAAGGGCTCCTTGTGGAAACACGCGGCGTTACTGGTCGGATTATATCAAACCACGCGCGCCACGCTGAGGACGCCGACGGCTCGCGCGCCGGCCCGGCGCAGCGCCCGGCAGCATTCGGCGGCCGTGGCGCCGGTCGTCAGGACGTCATCGACGACCACGACATGGCGTCCCGCGACGCTCGCGCTCGCCACGAAGGCGTCGCGGACGTTGGCTCGGCGCTCGTCCGCGCCGAGATCGCTCTGGCTGGCGGTGGCCCGCACGCGCGCGAGCCAGCCGGGCTTCGCTCGACGACCGAGCGTCGCAGCCAGGCGCTCGGTGATCAGCTGAGCCTGATTGAACCCGCGCTCGCGCTCACGGGCGCGGCCGAGGGGAACCGGGACCAGCGCGTCGACGGCGGCGGCCAGGTCGGCGCCGCACTGCTCGAGCACGAGATCGGCCAGCGGACGAGCGAGCGCCCGCCGTTTCTCGAACTTGAACGCGTGGAGCGCGTCGCGGAGCGGCCCCTCGTACCGTGCGGCCGCCCGCGCGTAGTCCCAGACCGGCGGCTCGGTCCGGCACGGCCCACACAGGCCGGCTGACCCGTGGGCGCGCGGCGTGACGGTGGTGAAGGGCGCCAACGTCGTGAAGGGAACGCCGCACGCGTCACAGAACGGCGGATCGATGCGCGGAATGGCGTCCCAGCACGCCGCACAGAGTGGATCGCGCCGCCCCGCTCCGAGCGGCGTCGAGCAGACCGGACACAGCGCGGGATAGAGGAGGTCGAGCGCAGCGACAGCCCAGGACTTCACACGGCGTTCGCGGGTTCAGCGCCGGGGTGGCGCGGGACGGACGGTGTTCCAGCGGCGGCAGCGCGGGCAACGATCCTGCCAGGCGGGAGACGGCGCTCCACAGGCGGTGCAGGCATGCGGCCAGTCGAACGCGTCGCCCAGGCGCAAGGCTCGCCGATACTCGGCGAAGGCCTCGCGCGTCTCACCGCGACGCTCGAAGACCGCACCGAGGAATGCGTGGACGACCGGCAGGTCGGGCGCGCGCACCTCGATCTTCTCGAATTGATCGGCGGCCTCGTCCAACATCTCGAGCTCGAAGTAGACGCGGCCGAGCGCGACGGCGAGGGCGAGATCGTCGGGCGCGCGATCCACGGCTGCTCGATACAGGGCGATCATGCGGCTCGGTCGGCCCTCCTGGCGATAGACGCGCTCGAGCCGCGCCAGCACGGCCAGCGTGGGATTCTGCTCGGCCGTTCGCTCCCACGTCTTGATCGCTTCCTTGGCGTCGCCCCCCGCTTCGAGGGCGTCTCCGAGCGCGAGCGCCGCCGGCACGAATCCCGGCTCGGCCTTGAGCGCGTTCTTGAAGTGGCCGATGGCGGACGCGGGGCGACCGCCTCTGGTGTCGGCCCGGCCGAGCTCGTAGTGAATCGTGGCCAGCCAGGTGGTCTCGGCGCTTCGCTCGGCACCGGCCACGATCCCGATCAAGCGCTCCTCGACGCCGAGCGCTTCGAGCCAGGCCTCCATCTCCACCGTGAGATCACGCAGGCCTCGCAGCGCGCGCACGTCGTTCTTCCGGCGCTCGACGGCCTGGCGAAAGAGGCGCCGCGCCTCCTCGTGCCGTCCCGCATGCCAGGCGTCTTCGGCAGCGCCGACCAGCGCGGAGGCTTCCGGATCGTCGTTGGGCGTCAGCGGCAGGGCGCCGAGGACTCGGCCGAGGACGCGACCGACGAAGGTGATGGTGCGGAGCGACGTGGTTAGTGATGGCATGACGGCAACGAGTGGGCAGGCGGCGTGGCGACGGCGAGCAGATGGGGCGGGATCAACCCGCCGTCATGCGCTCCTCTTCCTCCACCAGCCGCTGGCAATCGATGCAATAACGCGCGAACGGAAGCGCGTCGAGTCGCTTGTCGGCGATCGGCTCGCTGCAGCGCTCGCAGGTCCCGAACGATCCATCCTCGATCTTCTGCAGCGCCATCACCACTTCGCGCAGCAGCCGGCGATCGCCGTTGCCCAGCTCGAAGAAAAATTCCCGCGTGTACGCCGTGTTCGCCTGATCGCCGAGGTCTTTGATCGAGTCGTCTTCCTGGTCCTTGCCGTAGAGCGCCGTGCGCCCCACCTCCTGGACCAATTGGTATTGCTTGTCGAGCAGGCGCTTTTTGAAACCCGCCAGCCGATCTTTTTTCATCAAGGCCTCCGTGACTCGCAACGCGCTTCGTTACGCTAGCATCATCGTGCAAAGCGCGCAACTGCCTTGACGCGTTTTTCACCCTTCCAGCACCAGTGCCGGCGCGTCACCCCACAGTCGTTCGAGCGCGTAGTACGCGCGCGTGTCTTCCATGAAAACGTGCATGAGGACGTCGCCGTAATCGAGCAGGATCCAGCCGCTCTCGGGCGCGCCCTCGGCGTGGAGCGGCCGGATCTCGTGGTCCTTGAGGGCCTGGCGGATCGCATCGACGATCGTCGTGAGATGCGGGCTCGACTTGCCACTGCAGACCAGAAAATAGTCACTGACACTGGAGACCGCGTGGACGTCGAGGACGACCAGGTCCACCGCCTTCTTGGCCAGCGCGGCCTGGGCCGCCAGCCGGACCTTGCGCTCGCCGTTCAGCCGGTCCGTCACGCCGCCTCGTAGAGCCGATGCGCTCGGATGTACTCGATCACGCTGTCGGGGAGACGGAAGGCGAGCGAGCGCCTCTCGCGGGCACGGGACCGGAGATCCGACGCCGAGAGCGGGAGCGACGTGACGTGCGCGATGAGGACCGCGCGGGCCGCCACCGTCGCGCCGCCGGCCGCGGCGAAGCCGTCGGCTCCGATCTCTCTGAGAACTTTCTGGGCAGCCGTGCTGTCGGGATCGAAGGCGCTGCCGGTCCGCGGCACCACGACGAGTTGCGCGAGCTCGGCGATGCGGCGCGGAGCGCGCCACGACAACAGGTCGAGGAACGTCTCCGAGCCGATGAGCAGGAGGAGCTGATCGCCGGACGCGGCCAGCGCTTCCAGCGTGTCGACGGTGTACGAGAGCCCGGGACGGCGCAGCTCGAGATCACTGACGGCGAACCGCGGATGACCGGCCGTCGCCAATCTCACCATGGCGTGACGGTGAGCGGCCGGCGCCACGGCGCCGGAAGGCTTGTGGGGCGGCTGTCCGGCCGGAACGAAGAGCACGCGATCGAGCGCCAGCAGCTCGAGCATCTCGTCGGCGAGCAGCAGGTGACCGTAGTGAATGGGGTTGAACGAGCCGCCGAAGACCGCGACCCGGGCCACGCTATTCGCGAACCTGACCGTCGCCCTGGACGACGTACTTGGTGGTCGTCAGCTCCTGGACGCCGACGGGGCCTCGTGCGTGCACGCGCGACGTCGAGATGCCCATCTCGGCGCCCATCCCGAATTGACCGCCATCGACGAAGCGCGTGGAGGCATTGACCATCACGGCGGCGGCGTCCACCTCGCGCGTGAAGCGCCGCGCGTGGGTGAGCGAGCTCGTCACGATCGCCTCGGCCAGGCCCGAGCCGTGGCGCCGGATGTGGGCGATCGCGTCGTCGAGGTCGTCGACCACGCGGATGGCGAGGATCAGGTCGAGGTACTCCTCGTCCCAGTCGCGCGTCGTGGCCGGTTTCGCCCTGGGCAGCAGGGCCACCGTGCGGGGGCAGCCGCGTAATTCCACGCCGGCGTCGGCGAGCCGGGCGCCCACGAGCGGCAGGAAACGCGGCGCCGCCGTCGCGTGAACGAGCAGCGTCTCCATCGCGTTGCAGACGCTCGGCCGCTGGACCTTCGCGTTCATCACGATCGCGGCCGCCATCTCGAGATCGGCGTCGGCATCCACGAAGACGTGGACGAGCCCGCGGTCGTGCTTGAGGACGGGGACGCGCGAATGCTCGCCGACCCACCGCACGAACTCCTCGCCGCCCCGCGGGATGATCAGATCGACGAGATCGGAGAGCTCGAGCAGCCCGGCCACGGCCTCGCGGTCGGTCGTGTCGACGAACTGGATGGCGTCCGCGGGCCCGCCCGCCTTGTCCAGGGCCTTGGCCAGGATGGCCGCGATCATCGCATTCGACTCGAGCGCCTCGCTGCCGCCGCGCAACACCACCGCGTTGCCCGACTTCACGCAGAGACCGGCGGCGTCGGCGGTGACGTTGGGCCGGGCCTCGTAGATGAAGCCGATGACGCCGAGAGGCACCCGGACGCGGCTGATCTCGAGGCCGTTGGGGCGGCGCCACGACTCGACCACGGTGCCAACCGGGTCGGGCAGGGCCGCGATCTGGCGCAAGCCGGCGGCCATCTCGTCGATTCTCGAATCCGTCAGCGTGAGGCGATCGAGAAACGCGCGCGTGACACCCTGGGCGCGGGCGCGGTCGAGGTCGGCTCGATTGGCCTCGAGCAGCGCCGCGGTCTTCTCCTCCAGCCCGCGCGCCATCTGCGTCAGCGCATCGTTCTTCGTCTTCGTCGGCGTCATGGCCAGCGCACCGGCGGCGACGCGGGCGGCCCGCGCTTTGGCTTCTACGAGGCGTCGGGGGTCCATACGCGTGGGCTCCATCCTACCGGATCACAGGATGACCAGGTTGTCGCGGTGAATGACCTCGTCGAAGCTCCGATAGCCCAGACGCTCCTCGATTTCGCGCGTCTTGGCTCCCCGGATCTTCCGGCATTCCGCGGCGTCGAAGTTGACCAGGCCCCGGGCGAACTCCTTGCCGTCGGCGGTCACGATGGCCACGATCTCACCGGCGGAAAACTCGCCGTCGACGTCCATCATCCCCGAGGGCAAGAGGCTCCTGTGCTGCTCGCCGAGCGCGCGGCAGGCGCCGGCATCGACGGTGAGCCGGCCCTGGGGAGGGACGGCGAAGGCGATCCAGCGCTTGCGGGCGGTGAGGCGCTCGGCCTTGGGCGCGAAATACGTGCCGACCGGATCGTCGGCGAGCAGCCGCGCGAGCGCGCCGGGCTGCCGGCCACTGGCGATCACCATCGGGATGCCGGAGGCCGCCGCCTTCTGACCGGCGGTGAGCTTGGTGGCCATGCCGCCGACCGAGATGCTGTCGGCCCGGTCCCAGACCAGGCGCATGACCTCATCGGTGATCGCATCCACCGTGTCGAGCTTCCGCGCTCCAGGATCCCGACGCGGGTCGCCGGTGTAGAGGCCATCGACGTCGGTGAGCAGGACGAGCAAGTCGGCGTCGATCAGCGAGGCGACCAGGGCGCTCAGCGTGTCGTTGTCGCCGACCTTGATCTCCTCCACGGCGACGGTGTCGTTCTCGTTCACCACTGGAAGCACGCCGAACCGCAGCAGGGCCTGAAGCGTGTTGCGCGCGTTGAGATAGCGCGCACGGTCGGCAATGTCCTCCGCCGTGAGCAGGACTTGACCGACGGCGATGCCGTGACGCTTGAACGCCGCCTCGTAGTGCCACATGAGGGCCGACTGGCCGACCGCGGCGGCCGCCTGCTTCTCGGGAATCGACTGCGGCCGCTCGCTCAGGGCCAGCCGGGCCATGCCCGTGACGATCGCGCCCGAGGAGACGAGGACGACCTCGCGCCCGTCCCGCGCGGCGGCAATCTCGTCGGCCAGCGCATCGATGCGGCCCTGATCGGCGCCCGCCGCCGGCGTCGTGATGAGGCCACTGCCCACCTTCACCACCAGCCGGCGGCACGAGGCTAGCTGGCGGCGCGCACCCATCCGGTGCCCTCCAGCGCTCCTGCCACGGCGTTCATCAGCTCGGTCAAGCCCCTTCCCGTCGCCGCCGAGATCGGCATCACGGGCAGTCCTCGACTGGCACAGAAGCGCTCGACGGCCTCGCGCCGTGGCGCCGCTTCCGGCAGGTCGATCTTGTTCGGGACGATGATCTGCGGACGCGCGGCCAGGCTCTCAGAATACCGAGCCAGTTCCTCGTCGATGACTCGCAGGTCATCGAGCGGGTCGCGGCCGGTCTGCGGATCGAGGTCGAGCACGTGCAAGAGGAGGCGCGTGCGCTCGGTGTGCCGGAGGAACTGATGCCCCAGCCCCTTGCCCTCGGCGGCGCCGGGAATGAGTCCCGGCAGGTCCGCGATGACGAAGGAGCTGTGCACGTCCACACGCACGATGCCGAGCTGGGGCGTCGTGGTCGTGAACGGGTAGTCGGCGATCTTCGGCGTCGCCGCGCTGACGCGCGAGACGAGCGTCGACTTGCCGGCGTTCGGAAAGCCGATGACACCGACGTCGGCGAGGAGCTTCAGCTCGAGTCGCAGCCAGCGGCCGTCTCCGGGACGTCCCAAATCCGCCTTTCGAGGCGCGCGGTTGGTGGCCGACGCGAAGCGCGCATTCCCCCGGCCCCCACGGGCGCCCGCCTGGACGAGGATCCTTTGGCCCGGGCCGGTGAGATCGCCCAGCGTCTCGTCACTTTCGCGGTCGGACACGACCGTACCGACCGGCACGCGGAGGGTCAGGTCGTCGCCACCGGCGCCATGGCGGTTCGCGCCCTTGCCGTGCTGGCCGCGCTCCGCCTGGTAATGGCGCTTGTAGTGATAGTCGAGGAGGGTGGTCAGCGCGGGATCGGCTTCGAGCCAGACACTGCCGCCGTGACCACCGTCGCCGCCGTCGGGGCCACCATACGGGACGTATTTTTCACGGCGGAAGCTGACGCAGCCCGCGCCGCCGTCACCGCCTTTGACGAAGATTTCGATCTCGTCGACGAACACGAGGGCTGGTCGGGACGCGCGCGAAGGCGCGCCCCTGTCAGGCTGAGGGGGCGACGACGCTGATGTAGCGCGCGTCCCCGCGCCGCTCGAACTGGACGACGCCGGTGACCTTCGCGAACAACGTGTCGTCGGAGCCGCGGCCGACGTTGAGGCCAGGCTTGAACCGGGTGCCGCGCTGACGAACGAGGATGCTGCCGCCACTGACCAGTTGCCCGGCAAAGCGCTTGACGCCGAGCATTTGTGGATTGGAGTCACGGCCGTTGCGGGAGCTACCGACGCCTTTCTTGTGAGCCATGTGTTTCCCTAGACCTCGATGTTGGTGATGCGGACGCGAGTGGCCGCTTGCCGATGCCCGACGTGACGCCGGTAGTTCTTCCGCCGCTTGAACTTCACGACGAGCACCTTGCGCGCCCGGCCTTGGCCGACGACCTCGCCCGACACTCGCGCCGACTTGAGGCGATCCGGTCCAACGATGACCTCGCCGTCGCGCGAGACCAGCAGCACGGATGTGAACTCCACGGCCGCGCCCTTGTCCCCCGCCAGCTTCTCGACCGCGATGACCTGGCCCGGCGCCACGCGGTACTGCTTGCCCCCTGTTGCGATGACCGCTTCCATGACCGTCAAACCTCTCTCAACGTTAATGGCGGCAAGCGTTTATCTGACCACACGGCGGTTGAGCCCGTCAACTCTTGTCCTGACGACTTCCGCCCGGCGGTCGAGCCCCTCCACGCGGGAAACCCCGTCTACGTGCGAGGGGCGCCGTCGTTCATGTACTCGGACAGCCGCTTGCGGAGCAGCAGGCGCGACCGGTGCACGCGCGACTTCACCGCGGGCAGGCTGATTTTGAGGGTGTCGGCGATATCGGGATTCGACATCCCTTCGACGTCATGCAGGATGAGCGCCGTCCGGTAATCCGCCGGCAGCTCCGCAATGGCGGAATCCAGCACGGTCCGCAGTTCGCCCTGCAGGGCACGATCGTCGACGCGGAGCGACCAGTCGTCCATCGGATCGAAGTGCACTCCGCCGGAGTCGAGCGCCGGCAGCACATCGTCGAGGGCGATCTCGCGTCCCTTGCCGCGGCGAGCCCGAAGCTTCATGTAGGCCGCATTCGCCGCGATGCGGTAGAGCCAGGACCCGAACGCCGACTCGCCCTTGAAGGTGTTGATCTTCCGACCGACGGTCCAGAGCGCGTCCTGGACCACTTCCTGAGCGTCCTCTCGTGAGCCGGTGATTCGCATGGCCAGGCGGTAGACGCGGTCCGCGTACCGCTCGACGAGCCGCTCCATCGCACCGGCCTCGTCACGACGGAGCGCTGCGACGAGGTCGGCATCGGCATCCACCCGGGCGCGGTTGACCATGTTCATGGCCGCGCCTGCTCGTAGATTGCCAGGTACCGCTTGAGCTCCCCCACGCACTTCTCCATAACCCCGATGTCTTTGCTCACCTTCGTCATCAGGATGGCGCCCTCGAGCGAGGCCACCAGGAACTGCGCCACGGTCTCGACACGGCAATCGTTCCCGACGTCGCCCCGTCGTTGAGCGTCCCGGAGGGCGAGCGTCAACCGCTCACGCCACACCGAGAACACACTGGCGAGTCGCTCGCGAAAACCCTCGTGGACATCGGACATCTCGGAAGCCAGATTCCCCAGCGGGCAGCCGCCCACGCAGGCCCGTTCGCGCTGGGCCTCGACCACACGGTCGAGGAAACAGCGGATCTGAGCGATCGGACGACCATCAGGATCCGCAAAGCAGGGATCGAGGGTCCGCTCCACGAAGGAGGTCACGATGTCGTCGAGGATGGCGTAGCCCAGGTCTTCCTTGCTCTCGAAGTAGTGATAGAAGGACCCCTTGCCGACGCCACTAGCACCGAGGAGGTCGTCGAGAGAGGTCGCGTTGTAGCCCTTGATGAGTATCAGGCGCTTCGCCGCGGTCAAGATCGCACCCCGCGTCTGGCGCCCTTCCCGTACCCGGAGCTGCTTATTAGTGGTAGGTGTCATTTTGTACCGACCAGTTGGTACAAACTCTAGCCGACGGTGCCACGCCGCGTCAAGCTCAAGGTGACGCCTCATCTACCGCAGAAGACACCGAGGACGGGCTCGCGTTTAGTGGAAGGCCGACCCGGACGACTAGAAGAGGGGTGCGGCGACCCGAAGGGCCGCCATCACCAGGGGTTTCGGGTACAACCCCAGGATGACGACGCCGAGGGCGCAGAGCAGTACCGAGAGCGCGAGCATGGGCTCGAGGGGTACGCGGGTCATCGTCGGAGGCGGCTCGATGTACATCCGCTTGGCGACGATCAGGTAGTAGAACAGCGCCACGACGGTGAGCAACGCGCCGAGCAGCACCAGCCAGTACAGCCCGGCGGTTGCCGCGGCCCAGAACACGTAGAGCTTGGCCCAGAAGCCGGCAACGAACGGAATGCCCCCGAGCGAGAGCAGGAAGAGCAGCATGGCCAGCGCGAGGAGCGGTGACCGCTGGGCGAGGCCGCGAAACGCCGCCAGATGCTCCGAGCCTTCGGAGCGGGCGACGGCTTCGACGACCAGGAACGCCCCCATGTTTCCGAACACGTAGGCGACCAGATAGAAGAGGATCATCGCGGTCCCCGAGGCCGACGTGGCGGCGAAGCCGACCAGCATGTAACCGATGTGCGCGATGCCCGAGTACGCCAGCAAACGCTTGGCATTCTGCTGCGGCAACGCCATGAGATTGCCGGCGACGATGGTCAGCGTTGCCAGGCCGGCGGCCACCGGCACCCAGAAGCTCACCGACGTGCCCACGCCCTCGAAATACACCCGGAAGAGGGCGATGAAGCCGGCCGCCTTCGGCGTGACGCTGAGCCACGCCACGAATGGCGTCGGCGCCGCCTCGTACGTGTCCGGCACCCACATGTGAAACGGAAAGGCGGCGATCTTGAAGCCGAACCCTCCGAACACCGCCAGCAAACCCAGGATGAGCAGGCCATCGGCGTCGGGCACGGCTTTGGCCGCGGCGGCCAGGCTCGTCGAGCGCGCGGCTCCGTAGACGAACGACAAGCCGTAGGCCATCACTGCGGACGACACGCTGCCCACGAGGAAGAACTTCAGCGCCGCTTCCGCCGCGCCCGCCTCCCGCTTGGCAAATCCAGCCAGGACGTAGAGCGGGATCGACATCAGCTCGAACGCGACGAAGAGCAGCACGAGATCGCGCGCCGACGCGAGGACGAGCATCCCGAGCAGCGACGCGAGCACGAGGACGTGGTACTCACCGGCGCGACGGAGGAACGGCCGGCCCGGCAGCGACAGCCCGCCGAGCAGCCCGATGAACGTTGCGGCCAGGAACAGCCGCTTGGCGAAGAGAGCCAGGCCGTCCTGGACGAACGCGCCGCCGAGCTGCGCGGGCGCCGGCGAGAGTGGCAGGGCGAGGAGCGTGAGCGCCAGCGTCCCGGCCGCGGCGAGCCAGCCGATCCAGCGGCGGTCGTCGCCTCGCGCGAGGAGCGTCGCGACGAACACGAGCAGCATGAGCGCTCCGACTCCGATCTCGAGCGCAAACGCGATCATGGCGCCACGATCCGGGCCAGCAGGGGGACGGTGGCGGTGTCGACCGGGCCGAGGGCCAGGCCCGGGACGAGACCGAACAGGACGATCACTCCGACCAGGATCACCAGCGCGACCCACTCCGGCCCCCGCGCGTCCTCCAGGTGAGCGAAATGCGGCGACGGGGGCCCCCAGAAGATCTGCTTGATGACGCGCAGCACGTAGATCGCGGTGAGAAACGTTCCGGCGACTGCTGGCAACAACCACCACGAGTGTGGCGAGCGCCAGGCGCCGAGGAACGTCAACAGCTCGGCGACGAAGCCGGCCGTGGCGGGCAGACCCAGCGACGAGAGGCCGGCCACGGTGAAGGCCGTGGCGATTCCGGGCATGACGCGCCCGAACCCGCCCATCTTTCCGATCTCACGCGAGTGGGCCTTCTCGTAGACGAGGCCCACGAGCGCGAAGCAGAGTCCGGTCATGACGCCGTGGGCGAACATCTGGAAGACGGAGCCATTCAGGCCCGCCTCGGTCAGCGTGGCCGCCCCCAGCATGACGATACCCATGTGGGAAACGGACGAGTACGCGATGACGTATTTCAGGTCGGTCTGCGCCATCGCCGACAGCGCGCCGTACACGATATTGATGCAGGCGATCATGCCGACCAGCCAGGCGAGATCAGCGGCGCCAGACGGCAGCAGTCCCATGCCCACCCGCACGACACCGTAGGCGCCGAGCTTCATGAGCACGCCGGCGTGAAGCATCGAGACCGCCGTCGGCGCCGAAGCGTGGCCATCGGGCGACCACGTGTGCAGCGGCCAGATACCGGCGAGGATCCCGAATCCGACGTAGAAGGCCAGGAACACCCAGCGCTGGAGGCTACGATCGAACGCCACGCCCTCGAGGTCGAGGAACGAGAACGAGCCGATGCCGGACGATGTGTACAGGGCGAAGATTCCGACCAGGATGAACGCCGAACCGAAGAGCAGATAGAGCGTCAGCTTCATCGCCGCGTACTCTTTCGTCCCGACACCTGTCTCGCGGTACGCCCAGGCGAAGATGCCGCGCGGCCGGACCTCGCCGGTCGAGCCCCAGATTCCGATCAGCAGGTACATCGGCAGCACGGCGAGCTCGTAGAACAGGAAGAGCACGAAGAGGTCGAGGGAGACGAACACGCCGAAGACGCCGGTGACCAGCGCCAGCAGCAGCGCGTAGAACTCCTGACTGCGACTGGCCACCGTCCACGACGCGAACACGCCCGCGAAGATGATGATGCCGGTCAGCAGGACCATCAAAAGGCTCATGCCATCGACGGCCAGCTCGTAGTTGATCCCCAGTGGCGGCACCAGCGGCAGCTTCTCGTAGAACTGGAAGCCGCTCGCCTGTCGGTCGTAGGCGACGTAGAGCCAGAGCGCGAGCGCTGCCGAGACCCCGGTGGAGATGGCCGCGATGAGGCGGACGGCCCGGGGGCGATGACGGGCGGTGAACATGATCAGCAATGCGCCCACGAACGGGGCCCACGTGATGAGCGACAGCACGGGGATGCCAGCGGTCATCGGGGCGAGCTCCGTGACCCGGGTTCCGGTCGAACGTGGCGAGGACGCGGTGTCATCGCCAGAACTGGGCCCAGACGAAGAGGAGGAGCACGCCGAAGGCGACGCCATACACGTAGTCCTGAGGCTGGCCGCTCTGCATCCGCCGGAGCATGTCGCCCCCGCGGAGCGTCCACGCGCTCAGCACGTTGAGCACGCCGTCGACGAGATAGCGATCGACCCATCCGACGAGGCGCGAGAACCCCAGGATGAACGCCCGGTAGAGGCCGGCGTAGAGCGCGTCGAGGCCGTAGCGCCGCCGCGCCATATAGTCGATCGGCCCGAACAGTGCCGCCAGCATGGCTGCGCTCACGACGCGGACTTGATAGGTCGCCCACGCCAGGACGAAGCCGGCCGCGGCGAGACCGAGCGACAGCGGCGCCAGCCAGCTCGGGCCATGCTCGCCTTCCAGTGGGTGAACGACGAAGCGCAGCCCGATGCCGACGGTCAGGCCAGCCAGGATCCAGAGTGGGACGGCCATCAGCGGCGGCGCCTCGTGCGGATGAGCGTGGGCATCGTGGGGCCGCCCGAAGAAGGCGATGAAGACCACGCGGAACATGTAAAACGCCGTGAGGAACGCGGTCAGTGCCAGCAACACGAACGGCCCCGCCAGATGGCCGTGGAGGACGCCGGCCAGCACCGCCTCCTTGGAAAAGAACCCGGCGAAGGGCCAGACGCCCGCGAGGGCCAGCGTGGCGATGACAAAGACGGTCCCGGTCCGCGGAAGCATCCGAAAGAGTCCGCCCATTCGGAAGATGTCGTTCGTCCCAACGGCGTGGATGACCGCGCCGGCGCCGAGGAACAGGAGCGCCTTGAAGACGCCGTGAGTCCCCAGGTGGAAGAAGGCGGCCGCGGAGGCGCCGGCACCGGCCGCCGCCATCATGTACCCGAGCTGCGAGACGGTGGAGTAGGCGAGCACGCGCTTGATGTCGCTCTCGACACAGGCCATGGTGGCCGCCAGGAGCGCCGTGAAGGCGCCCACCCAGGCGATGAGCGTCAGCATCCCGGGCACGAGCTCGAAGAGCGGCATCGTCCGCGTGACCATGAAGACGCCGGCCGTGACCATCGTCGCGGCGTGGATGAGCGCCGAGACCGGCGTCGGGCCTTCCATCGCATCCGGCAGCCAGAC
Organism: Candidatus Rokuibacteriota bacterium; assembly: GCA_003220615.1. GTDB lineage: Bacteria > Methylomirabilota > Methylomirabilia > Rokubacteriales > CSP1-6 > 40CM-68-15. Next base: position 21,015 of record QHTB01000138.1, on the reverse strand, counting down.
GTGGAGCGGGAACTGGGCCGACTTGCCGACGGCTCCGAGGTAGATCAAGAACATCGTCAGGCTGAGTCCGGCCAGCGGGATCTGTCCGGATCGGGCCAGCTCGAACAGCTCGGAGAATTCGAACGTGCCCGTCGCACCCCAGAGCAGGACGATCCCGAGGATGAAGCCGACGTCGCCCAGCTTCGTGATCCAGAACGCCTTCACCGCCGCCCGTGCTGCCGACGGTCGGTCGTACCAGTAGCCGATGAGGAGGTAGGAGCAGAGCCCGACCAGCTCCCAGAACACGAACATCTGGACGAACGTCGGCGACAGCACCAGTCCCAGCATCGAGAACGCGAAGAGCGACTGGTAGGCGTAGTAACGACCGAGCGAGGGGGCTGGCTCGTCTGCGAGGTAGGCCAGCGAGTAGACCTGCACCAGCAGCGAAACGAGTGTGACGAGGACCAGCATCGCGGCGCTGAGATCGTCGAGCAGGACGCCGACGGTCACCATCGGCTCTTCATCGCCCGGGATCCATCCCCACAGAGCCTCGGTGCCCGGCGCCGACCCCCAGACGACGAGGGCGCCCAGGAACGCGCAGGCGATGGCGGCGATCGAGAGCCACCCGGCCAGGCGCCCGGCCTGACGCAGGGGACGCACGAGCGCGATGGCGGCGAAGCTCGCGAACGGCAGGCCCAGGACGGCCAGCGCAGTGAGCGTCACGTCAGCCTTTGAGCAAGTTCAGGTGGTCGGCGTCCACGGTCCGCCGCACCCGGAAGATCGCGATGACGATGGCCAATCCCACGCCGACTTCGGCCACCGTGATCGCGATGACGAACAGCGTGAAGATCAGCCCGGCCAGGTCGGCCTCGAAGCGCGCGAACGCCACGAGGTTGATGTTGACCGCGTTCAGCATCAGCTCGATGCCGAGCAGGATGCCGACGGCATTCCGCCGCGTCAGCACACCGAAGAGCCCGATGGCGAAGACGAGCGCGGCCAGAACGAGGTACGCAGACAGACCGGGAGCCGCCATCAGTCCTCGGTCCGCGCGAAGTAGATGGCGCCCAGCAGCGCGGCCACCAGGAGCACCCCGAGCAGCTCGAAGGTCACCGCGAACGGCCCGACGATGGCGCGGGCGATCTCGACGGTGCGGTCGGCCGGCGCCGGCTCGGCCGCCGTCAGATTGCTCCGCATGATGAAGCCGGCCACGCCCACGAAGACCGCCACCGACGTCACGGCGCCGTTGACGACGTGGCGATTCGTCTGGGTGATGTGCTCGCCGATCAGGCGCTCGGTCAGCATGATGGCGAACACCAGGACCGTGACGACCCCGCCCGCGTAGAGCAGGAGCTGCACGGCGAAGAGAAAGGCGGCGTCCAGCAGGAGGAAGATCACCGCGGTGGCCACGAGGGCGCCGGCGAGAGAGAGGACGGCGTGGAAGAGGTTGGGGGTGAGCACGACACCCAGGCTCCCGCCGAGCAGGGCCAGGGCCACCAGCCCGAACACCACGGTCTCGAGCGTCACGCCTTGCCTTCCTTGCCCTCGGCGCGGGCCGCCTTCGGCGGCGCCTGCATGTCGCGCAGCTTGTTGCCGGTGGCCCACGAGGGCGGGAACGCGCAGCCCAGCCAGTGCAGCCGGTCCTTGTCGAGGAGCATCTCGCGCCGGTCGCTCGTCGCGAGATCGAAGGTCTTGAGCATGATGATGGCGTCGGTCGGACACACCTGCACGCACAGCTCGCAGAACTCGCAGGCGTACAGCTCGAGCGTGAAGGTCTTGGCGAAGTTCCGCTTCTCGGCCTTGAGCATCTCGACCTTGATGACCTGGGGCGGGCAGATGTACTCGCACAGCCGGCAGCCGATACAGGCTTCCTGGCCGGTGTCCTTCTCGTAGACGAGCGCCAGCACGCCCCGGAAGCGGTCCGGATACGGACGCGACGTGTCCGGATACATCACGGTCACCGGTCGGCGGAAGAGGTTGCGGAAGGTCACGCCCATCGCGCGGCTGACGGCCCGGGTGAGCTGCCACAGCTCGCCCCAGAAGCCCGTCGCCGCCGTGCCGTTAGAGGCCACGCCCACCTCCGGCGGCGACCACGAAGCCGGTCACGAGCATCAGCACCACCGTTGCCGGCAGGAGAAGCTTCCAGGAAATGGCGAGGATCTGGTCCACGCGGATGCGGACGAAGCTCCAGCGAACCCAGGTCATCACCAGGAACACGAACACGGCCTTGAGCAGGAACCAGATCGGCCCCAGCCACGCCGGCCCCGGCCCGAGCCACCCGCCCAGGAACAGGAGCGCGCCGAGGAACGACGTCCCCAGCATGTGGGCGTACTCGCCGAGCTGGATCAGGGCGAACTTCATCCCGCTGTACTCGACACGGAAGCCCGCGACGAGCTCGGACTCCGCCTCGAGAATGTCGAAGGGGACGCGGTTCTCGGCGGCCAGCGCGGCGATGAGGTAGGCGAGGAAGGCGAGCTGCCCGATCACCGGATAGAGCACGAACCAGCCGGCCCCGCCCTGCTGCGCGTTGACGATCGCCGACATCTGCATGGAGCCCGTGAGCAGCACCGGCACCAGCGCGGCGAAGATGAAGGGCAGGTCGTAGGAGATGATCTGGTTGACCGCCCGCATCGCGCTGAGCAGCGCGTACTTGTTGTTGGAGCCCCAGCCCCCCATGAAGAGCCCGACGATCTCGAGCGCGGAGACGGCCAGGAAGAAGAGCACGCCGATGTTGAGATCGGCCAGGCCCAGCCCGGGCGCAAACGGGATCGTGGCGAAGATCAGCATGCATGGCACGAGGAACACCAGCGGCGCCAGGTTGTAGACCACCCGATCGGCGGGCGTCGGCACCACGTCTTCCTTGATCATCAGCTTGATGGCATCGGCAATCGGCTGCAGCCAGCCGTGGGGCCAGCCGACGTAATAGGGCCCGATCCGCGATTGCATGCGGGCGGCGAACTTCCGCTCGAGCAGCGTGATGTAGGTCACCACGCCCACGATCGCGTTCAGCAGAATGAAGGCGGCGACGAACATCGACACCGCCGGCGCAACGCTCACCGATCCACCTCGCCGAACACGGGATCCACGGAGCCCATGATGGCAACCACGTCGGCGACCTTGTGGCCGGGGATGATGTGGGGCAGGATCGCGAGGTTCGAGAAGGAGGCGCCCCGCCACTTCATGCGGTAGGGCTTGGGCCCGCCGTCGCTGATCACGTAGCAGCCGACCTCGCCCCGCGCGCCTTCGACGCGCGCATACCCCTCACCCTTGGGAACGCGCACCTGACCGACCGACTTCACGCCGGGCCGTGACGAGATCGGGCCCTCGGGCAGTCCATCCAGGACCTGACGAACGATCTTGATCGACTCCCGGAATTCCTGCATGCGGACGCGGTAGCGCGCGTAGCAATCGCCGGCCGTCTCGACCGGGACCTTGAAGTCGAACTCCCCGTACGACGAATAGGGCTCGGTGCGGCGGATGTCGTACTCGACACCGGAGCCGCGGATCAGCGGCCCCGAGATGCCGACGTCCTCCGCCAATTCGCGCGAGACGACGCCCACGCCCTGGGTACGGGCGAGGAAGAAGGCGTTGTCCTCCAGCATCGCCTCGTACTCGCCGAGGCGCTGCTCGACGACGTCCACCGTGCGGCGCGCCTTGTCGACCCAGCCGGCCGGAAGGTCATAGCGCGTGCCGCCGATCTGGTGGAAGCCGTAGAGGAGCCGCGCGCCCGTCAACGACTCGAACAGGTCGAGGATGGTCTCGCGCTCGCGCATGCAGTAGAGGAAGACGGTGGCGCCGCCCCCGAGGGCGCCGCCCATGTCGAGGCACCAGGTGCCGAGCCACAGGCAGTGGGAGGCGATCCGCTGCAGCTCGGCGACGAGCACGCGGAGGTATTGCGCGCGCCTCGGCACCTCGAACTTCGCCACTTTCTCCACGGCCGAGACGTACGCCAGCTCCGACGTCATGGCCGCCACGTAATCGGTCTTGGACGCGATGGACGGGTACTGCACGTAGGTCAGCGTCTCACCGAGCTTCTCGTGGCAGCGGTGGAGATAGCCGATGACGGCGTCCACGCCGACGACGGTTTCGCCCTCGAGGACGAGGAGGGCGCGGAAGACGCCGTGAGCGGACGGGTGCTGCGGCCCCATGTTCATCACGAGGCGCTCGTTGCCCCCGTAGCCGATCTCGACGATCTTCCGCGCCTCGGCATCCATGCCGGCTCAGGCCATCGGTGACGCCGGTGTCGGCACGAGGACGATGGCCTGCATGTGCGCGAGGAGTGGCGCGCTGGCGGCGATGAACTTCTGCCACTCCGGATCCTGGCCGAGCTTGGCCCGCGAGGTCATGCGCTCGTTGAGATCGCGATAGACCCACATGTGGACGACCTCGTTGAGCTGACCGAGCTCGGTCTGCCAGAGGCCCACCCGTCGCATGTACTTCTCGCGGGTCGGCATCACGGCCTTGAAGAGGTCCAGCCACTCACCGGCCCGGCCGACCTGGGTGCGATACCAGCGCAGCTCGTAGATGTTGCCGGTGTCCTTGGGCGGCTGGAGCGGCAGGGCCGCCGAGAGGATCTTCGTCTCCTGGGCCAGGAGGAGCGGCCGGATCTGCGGGATGTAGCCCTTGGTCCACTCGTCGTTCTTGGCGAGCTCGGCCCGCAGGCGATTGCGCTCCTCGAGATCGGCGTAGCCCCAGAGATGGACGTACTGATTGATCGTCCCGAATTCAGTCGTCCATCCCCCCTCGAACTTGCCGTACTTGTCGCCCCGGACCTTGCGTCCGACCTCCCCGTTGAGCTTGAGGTACTGCGGCTGCTTGCCCGGGATGAGCGTGTAGGTGCGCAACTCGTAGATCATGGGCGACTCCTCTCCGGCACGGCGTTAGCGGTAGGGAGCATGCGGCGTGTCGATCGCGTAGTCCTTGCGCAGCGGATGCCCTTCCCACTCCTGAGGCAGAAGGATGCGGCGCAGGTCGGGATGGTCGTCGAAGACGACGCCGAACATGTCGTAGCACTCGCGCTCCATCCAGTCGGCGCCGCGATAGACGGGCACGAGGCTCGGACAGTGGGTGGCCCCGGCACCCAGTCGAGTCCGGAAGAAGATGACGAGGCCACTCTCGAGGTTCTCGATCCGACACACCACCTCGAGGCCCTCCGCCTTCCAGTCCACCGCGGACAACCAGTTGAAGTACCGACAGCCGAGCGTGGTCTTCGCCCACGCGGCGGCCTCTTTCCATTGGTTGACGGGCAGGGCAACGGTCACGGTGGGTCCGTCCATGACCGGTTCGACTCCAAACTTCTCCCGGATCAGAGACACCGCGTCGGTAGGGTTCACGCGGCGCTCACCCCTCCTGCGCGGGGGTGGACCTGCGGCCCAGCTTCTGGAACTCGGCGACCTGCTCCTGGAGCTTGAGCAGGCCGTACATGAGCGAATCCGGCGTCGGCGGACAGCCCGGCACGTAGACGTCGACGGGGACGACGCGGTCGACGCCCTTGACGACGTGATAGCCGTGGCGGAACGGTCCGCCCGAGTTGGCGCACGAGCCCATCGACACGACCCACTTGGGATCGGGCATCTGGTCGTAGATGCGCTTGAGCATCGGTGCCATCTTGATCGTGACGGTGCCGGAAACGATCATCAAATCTGAGTGGCGAGGTGACGCCCACGGCACCATGCCGAAGCGCTCGACGTCGAAGCGCGATGCGAACGTGGCCATCATCTCGATCGCGCAGCAGGCGAGCCCGAAGGTCACCGGCCAGATCGACGAACTCCGCGCCCAGTTGAAGATCTTCTCGGTCGTGGTGACCACGATCCATCCGCCCGGCATGTGATGGATCGCGTCGGCGATCGACGCCAGCGTCTCCGACGTCTTGTCCCCGTCCTGTCGCTCCTGGTGATACTTCTCCCACTCCTGCAGGTCCTTGATGTCGCCCCAGACCGGCGCGGGCACCTGGGGGATGGGCGGCTTTACTTCCACTCCAGAATTCCCTCTCGGTACGCATAGATCCAGCCGAGTCCCACGATGCCGATGAAGGCCGCCATGACCCAGAACGCGCTCAGCCCGAGCGGTTTCAGGATGAGCGCCCACGGGAAGAGAAAGACGGCCAGCGTGTCGAAGATGATGAAGAGCAAGGCCACGAGGTAGAACCCGACCGGGAACCGGACCCACGCCGAGCCGATCGGCTCTGCACCACATTCGTAGTTCGCCAGCTTGACCTCGTTGGGACGGGACGGCCGAGCCAGTCGGGCAACTGCGAGAGAGAGAACACCGAAGGCCACGATCAGGATGGCAAAGATCAGAACCGGCAGATATGCGGACAAACGCTTCCTCCGTTCAGAATCAGCCCGAGAACGAAGTATATCATCGTGGTCAGACCACAACCAGAAAGCCGCGACGACTGCCGATTACCTGTGCGATGCCGCTGGGGCGTCGATTACCCTAGCATGCACGCAATTGCTGCTCGGGAGGTGCACAGCCCGGGCTCGCTTCGCCGTTTCTGACCGTTCATCTCCGCCATTGGCAGGTTGGGCACGGAGATTGCGTAGTGAGGAGATTGGAATGAGTCCGGGCGGTCATCTGGTGACGACGGTTGCCGCGTGTGCGGCCTCGGTCGTTCTCACACGCAATCTCCCGATGGCCGACACCGTCGCCCTCGCCGGCGGCATCGCGGCGGGCGGTTTCCTGATCGACGTCGACCACGCGATCGACTACGTATTCGTCGAGGGGCAGCGCGACCTGCGGCCGAGCGCCTTTCTCAACTATTACGTGGAAGGCCGGATGCGCCGGACCGTGCTTGCGCTGCATTCGTACGAGCTCTTCGCCGTCCTGATCGCGGCCATGCTGTGGCTGAACTGCCTGCCGTTGACCGGCTACGTCCTCGGCGCGCTGATGCACCTGACGCTCGATCTCATGTTCAACGCCGAGCTGACTCCGCGGAGCATCACCGCCTTCTACAGCTTCACGTATCGAGCGGCGCACCGGTTCGAAGCGGTCGCGTTGCTGGGCCGGACCGATTTGAGGCCCCCGTCGGGCTTCTGGGCCACGTTCTTCAACGGGGCGCAGCCCACACGCGCCACGGCCGTCACGACGGCCGCGGAGACGACGCCTCGCGCATAGCCCGCCCGCCGGGCGGCGTGCTAGACTGACTTCCCGCATGCGAGTCCTGGTCGTCGAGGACGAGCCGGATGTCAGCGCCGTCTTTCGCGACTTCCTGATCGAGCTCGGACACGAGTCGGTTCTCGTCCGGAGCGCAGAGGCAGCCCTGGCCAGCCTCGAGCACGAGCGCCCGGACGCGATCATCCTCGACATCCACCTCCCCGGGCTCAGCGGCCTCGACTTCCTCCAGCTCGGGCCCGTTCGTGAGTCGGGTCTACCGGTCATCGCGGTGTCCGGAGTCGCCACCGAAACTCAGGCCCGGGAATGCTTGCGGCTCGGAGCCTTCGACTTCCTCGGCAAACCGGTGGCCTTCGATCGCCTGGGAGAGGTCCTGGCCACTCTGGAGCCGCACGCGCTGCACCGACAGCTCTCGATGGTGGGCCGAAGCCCGGAGCGCCGGCGCGCCTCGCGCATCGAGGTGGTGTTCCCCATCCGGATCCTGCAATTCCACGGAGCCGAGTGGCAGGGATGGGCTCACGATCTGAGTCCGTTCGGCGTCAGCGTCAAGGGCGACGCGACCGTGCAGCCGGGCGAGGCGGTGAAGCTCTCGTTCACGCTGCCCGACGGCGGGCCGCCGGTGCGCGTCAGCTCACTCGTGCTACGAAACGACCGGGGCGCTCAAGCCTTCTACTTCGTGAACCTGACCGCGCAGGACTTCGAACGACTCGGAGAGTTCACCCGCCGGCACCTGACCCTGTGATGGCGGCCCGTGCCGCGTCCGGCTCGTTCTTCTCGAGCCGGGAGATGACGTCGGCGGCCAGCGCGGCCGCCTTGGCTTCCTGCTCGGGCCCCTGCAACACGAGCCGCCGGTAGGCCGCGGTCAGCTCGGTCGCGACCGACGCGTGTCCGCCCTGCAGCGTCTCCAGTGATCCGGCCTGCAGCGCGCGCTGGATGAGATCGTCGAAGGCGCCGGTCATGCGCCGCCGGACCTCCCCGTAGCCTTTCACGAGCTGGGCGGCGCGCGCGACCTCGCACGCGAGCGCACTGTTCCACTCGGCACAGCGCCGAACCGCGGTGAGCCAGCGCTCCATGCGCTCGTGCTCCCACTGGGCGCGGTACGAGACGGGACGGAGTGGCCGGAGGCGAGCCAGGAGCCACAGTCGAAGGAAGCCGAGGATCGTCGTGGTCTTCACGCGCTGGCCGACCGTGGGCCGTCCGCGCGGCCACCGCCGCTCGGCCCAGCGCGCGAAGGGCGCGACGAGTCGGTAGGGCAGCACCCCGTAGATCTCGTCGAGGTCGGGCTTGAGGAAGTCGGTCACCTCGACCTCGCCGTCCTTGACCCGCGCCTCGCGCCGGATGCGCTCGAAGCGGCTGGCCCGCGTCTTCAGATCGGCGACGCGAATCGCATCCTCGTACGTCATCCACACCGCGAGCTGACGCGCCACGATCTCGGCCAGCGCGGGGTCACGATCGCCGCCCACGAACCGGGCGAGGCGCTCGAGGTAGAGCGCGGCGTACTTCTCGTCTTGATAGTCGATGAGCCGCGTCAGCGCCTCGCCGACCAGTGGTCGGAGCGCGTCGGGAAAGACGGTCAGCGACTCCGCCAGCGCCGGCGGGGCCCGGAACGGACGCTTGGCCGACGGACGCGGCGTCTCGGCGCGCTGACGGCCCAGCGTGAGCCCGACGTCGAAGCCGCGCAGGTTGGCCTCGGCCTGGATCCCTTTCCGCTCGATGGCCTCGCGGAACGCCTCCGGCCCGATGGGCAACGCGTCGCTGGCCGCCAGCGCCCCGAGCAGCACCGCATTCACCTCGGAGCCGTGCTCCCGCGCCACGGCCAGCGCGTCGAACGCCACCAGCGTGCGCGAGAAGGCGCGCGCGGCGGCTTCGAGCTCGCCCGGCGGATGGATGGCGCGTCCGGTGGCCATCTTCTCGTGGATGGAGAAGAGCCGATGGGTCGAGGCGACGATCGTCGTGCGCTCGGGCGAGGGGAACCCGAGCTCGATGGCGCGGCCCACTTCGAGAAACTCGGGAGCGAGCAGAACGTCGAGCGCGCCCGGGACCGGATAGAGCGAAAAGGTCGGCGGCTCCTCGCGGTCGCCCGCGTAGATCTCCACGTAGTACGTGGTCGATCCCGTACGCTGAGCGACTCCCGGGATCGACGTGCCGTGGGCCGCATGGCCGGCGACGAGGCCGGCGTCCACGAGCCACTCGGCGAGGACGCCCCCGCCCTGCCCGCCGACGGCGGGAATCAGGACGGAGAGTAGCCGGCCCTCGGTCACGCCGTGGCCAGGCGGGCGATGACGGCCCGGCGGAGCCGCGCGAGCAGTCGGCGCCACCGCGAGGGATTCTGGACGATCCGCACCTCGTAGAACGAGGGACAGAGCACGGCGGCGTGCGCGACCTCGCCGCAGACGCCGCAGCCCACGCACGTCTCGTCCACGTGGGCGATCGGATCGTCTTTCAGCGGATCGGGGCTCTCGGCCAGTGTCAGCGACGGGCAGCCGTTGAGCCGGATGCAGGAGTGATCCCCGGTGCAGACGTCGGGATCGACGCCGAAGCGCGGCTGCACGACTTCGGCGCCGGCGGCCGCGCGCTGCCGACGGAGCGGACGCTCACGCCGCTGGCGCTCGAGCTGGCACTCGCCGCTGGCCACGATCACCTTCAAGCCTTCGTAGCGCGTGGTCAACGCCTCGCGCAGCGTGCCGAGCATCTCGGCGATCCGGTAGGAATTCACCGTGCGGATCCAGCGCACACCCACGCCTCGCAACGCTTCCGGGATCGTCATGCCGGTGGGCTGACCCCGCGGATTGGTCCCGGTGGACGGCACGTGGTGCTGGCCGGTGGCGGCCGCGTAATTGTTGTCGAGGATCACGAGCACCGAGTCCTGCTTGTTGAACATCGCGTTGGCCACGCCGTTGCCGAGGCCGTTGTGCCAGAAGCCGCCGTCGCCCATCACCGAGATCACGCGCTTGCCGAAATTTGGCGCCACCGCGCTCGACGACGCCAGCCCCATGCCGTAGCCGAGCACGGAATTGCCGACGTTGAAGGGCGCCTGGGTGGAGAACGTGCTGCACCCGATGTCGTGAGCGACGTGCGTGTCGCCGATCGCGGGCTCGTTGGCGCGCAGGATCTTCATGGCGCTGAACACCGGCCGCTCCGGGCACCCCGTGCAGAACGTCGGCGGGCGCTTGGCGATCGGACGCGACAGGACCTCGCGGACACGCTCCTGATGGCTGGTCAGCCGTCGATAGCGCTCCTCGATGAGCGAGGCGCTGAGCGCTCGTGGCTCGGCCGTGGTCAGGAAGCGCGTGAGGCCGCGGATGACGAGCTGGGGCACGTACTCGCCGTGGGGCGACAGCACGTCCTTGCCGTGGATCTCGACGTCGAGCCGGGCGTCGTGGGCCAGCGCTTTCAGCTCCTGCTCGATGTAATTCGGCATCCCCTCTTCGACCACGAGCACGTGACGCTTGCCGCGCAGGAACCCGACCAGCTCCTCGGGCACGATCGGATGCAGGACGTTGAGCACGAGCAAGGGCACCGGGGTCCGGCCGTGGACGGTCGCCAGGCCGAGCACGTGGAGTCCGCGCAGGGTCGTGTTCCAGAGACCACCTTGCATGACGATGCCGAGGTGCTCTTCCTCGCCGCGGTGATGCTCGTTCAGCCGGCGCTCGGCGATGTAGCGGCGCGCGGCCGGCAATCGCTGCTCGAACTTCTGCGCCTCCATCGCGTAGGTGAACGGCGGCAGGTTGATGCGCTCGATGCTGAAGCTCGGGTTTCTGAGCGGCGACAGCATGCTGATGGCCGGGCGCACGTTGTCGCGGCACGGCAGCTCCCCGCGCATGTGACAGGCGCGGATGCGGATGCTGAAGAAGACCGGCTGGTGGCACGCTTCGGAGAGACCGAACCCCTCTTCGACGAACCGCGCGAACGACGGCAGGCTGTTCTTCGGATCGATGAGAGGAACGCTCGACTTCAGCGCCGAGGAGTGCGTCCGTTCCTGGAGGATGCTGGCGCCCTCACCATAATCCTCGCCGATGACGATCAGCGCGCCACCGACGACGCCTGCGGACGCGACGTGAGAAAGCGCATCGGAGGCGACGTTGGTGCCGACCACCGACTTCCAGGTGACGGCGCCCCGCATCGGATAGTTGATGGACGCTCCGAGGAGCGCGGCGGCCGCCGCCTCACTGCCCGACTGCTCGAAGTAGATCCCCATCGGCCCGAGCAACGGCTCGTTGGCGTCGGCCAGGACGTCGAGCAGATGCGAGACGGGAGCACCCGGATAACCACCGACGTAGCTCACGCCCGATTGGAGGAGGGCCTTGGTGATGGCGAGGATGCCCTCGCCACGCAGAACTTCGCCTGCCCCGTAGCCGAGCTGCTTGACGTCCTCGGCGAAGGTCCGCTCGCCCATCCGAGCCTCATTCTGGCATAGCTGCCAGGAGTTTTCGATGGAGCCCAACGCGCGTCGTCGTGGTGGTAGTATGGGCGCTCATTTTCGACCGCGTGCCGGAGTGGAGGAACTGGCAGGCTCGCGGCGCTCAAAACGCCGTGCCCGCAAGGGCGTGTGGGTTCGAGTCCCACCTCCGGCACCAACCTCCACCCGCTGACATTTTTGTTTCGGGACAGCGAGCGGCGCCGGATAGGCTGGCCCCCGGGGAGGGCATGGCATGCCCTGGCATCGCATCAGACTCGGAGGCGGGACGTTTGAGTCGGCCTCCGAGCAGCAGTACTTCGTGAACCGGATCAGCGACTGGATCGAAAAACGATCGGCGGCGCTGTCTCAGCTCGGCGTGAGCCTGCGAACAGGCCGAAATCTATTCGGAGTGGGACGGCGATGAGAAGGTGTGGCACCTGAACGACGTGGCGCTGAACGTGTACCGAGAAGTCGGCGGCAGTCGTGAAGTCGAAGACGTGGTGGACCGGATCCCACCTGGCCGTCTGCAAGGCCTGCTGCTCAGATCAGCCGTCTCGGTGGGAGAAACCTGGCAATCGAGCGGACGCGACTTCTAAACCCCCGCCTTTCTTGACATCATTTCAGCGTGCTTGTAGGGTGAGTCGTCGCGTGGGGCTGTAGCTCAGTTGGGAGAGCACAAGGCTGGCAGTCTTGGGGTCAGGGGTTCGACTCCCCTCAGCTCCACCAATCTCTGACGCGGGGTTACGGAGTCTTCGTAACCCCGCGTTTCTGTCCCGGGGGCAGCCAGATTCTGGTCGACTGACGGAAAGTCTGGCGCTTTCGTGGTGCAAAGGTGGGAGTCGCTTGACAACCCCGGCACCCGGGCTCCAGAGTTCTTTCATTAGCTAATATGCGTCGACCAATTTCGCGATGATCTATCGTCTCTTTGCGTTTCCCGACTCCCCGGCGACAGGTCTGCTCCAGGCGCTCCCCGACAATTATCAGTGCGTGGCGCTGCGGGAAGGTGGCGACTCCCTGATCACCGGCCCGGGCGTGGTGGTCGTCGCCACCCCGGCCGAGCTCGAGGCCGCTCTCGTCGTCAGGCGCCAACACTCCGCCATCGAGATCGTGACGCTCACTGAATCGGAGACGCTTTCGGCAGCTGGCGAGGTCGTCTACGCCGCGCTGGCTCCCACTCTGCCGATCGCTGTCATCACGCAAGCGCTCGCCAATGCCTACGCGCACGCGCAGCTCCGGGAAGAGCAGGAGCGCACGAAGAACCACCTGGCGCGGCTGACCACGGAGTTCCAGGATCTCAACGCCATCGGTATCCGGCTGTCGGCGGAGCGCGATACCGCCAAGCTCCTCGATCTCATCGTGGCGAAGGCTCGTGAGATCACCTACGCGGACGCGGGCTCGCTCTACCTCGTCGAGCCCGGGGACACCGGCGAGCCGGTGCTGCGGTTCACCATCGTCCAGAACGACAGCATCCCGACGCCCTTCAAGGGGTACGGGATCGAGGTCAGCTCCAGCAGCATCGCGGGCCACGTCGCCCTCAGCGGTCAGCCGCTCAATCTCGACGACGTCTACGCGCTGCCGCCGGGGTCGCCGTTCGCCCCCGACCGGACCCACGACCGCCAGATCGGGTACCGGACGAAATCGATGCTGGTCGTGCCACTCAAGACGCCCGACGGACGCGTGATCGGCGTGCTCCAGCTCATCAACTGCAAGCGGGACCGCGTGCAGCACTTCACCAGCCGCGACGAGATCGAGCGTGACGTGCGATCGTTCCCGGCCCGCTTCGAGGACCTCGCGTGCTCGCTGGCGTCGCAGGCCGCCGTGGCGGTCGAGAACAACCGGCTCTACAGCGAGCTGCAAGCCGCGATGGCTCGGCTGGAGGCGTCCCAGCACAGCACCATCCAGGCCGAGCGTCTGCGCGCGCTGGGTGAGATGGCCGGCGGGCTCGCCAACGACTTCAACAACACGCTGGCCGCGATCCTCGGCCGCGCTCAGCTCCTGCTCGCCCAGAGCGCCGACTCCGAGGTCCAGCGGCAGCTGCGTGTCATCGAGCAGGCAGCCCTCGACGGCGCCCGCACCATGCGGCGCATGCTGGAGTTCAGCCGCACGCGCGGGCGCCGGCCGTTCCAGCCGGTGGACTTCAACCAGGTCGTGACCGACGCGATGGAGCTGACCCGGGGCCAGTGGCGTGAGGACGCCCGGGCCCGCGGCATCGCCTACGACGTCCGCATCGAAAAGGCGCCGGCCGCAGCGGTCGTGGGAGACCGCTACGAGCTCGGCGAGGCTCTGACGAACGTGATCGTCAACGCGCTCGACGCGATGCCGTCGGGGGGACGCCTGACGGTCCGGACCACGATCGACGCCAACCACGTCGTGGCGTCGGTGATCGACTCCGGCTTCGGGATGACCGAGGCCACGCGCGCCAAGATCTTCGAGCCCTTCTTCACCACCAAGACGGACAAGGGCAGCGGCCTCGGACTGAGCGTCACGTATGGCATCGTGTCGCGTCACGGGGGAACCGTGGACGTGGAAAGCACGGCGGGCGAGGGCACGAGCGTCACGATCTGTCTGCCGATCGCGCCCGAGCAGCCGGCGCCGGCGAAGACCACGGGGGTGGGATCACGGATCCTCCTCATCGGCGAAGATCCCACCGACGAAGTGCACGTCGGCGGGCTGCTGGCCGACGCGCTCTCCGCCGAGGGTCACCACGTGGTCGAGTGCGCCGACGGCGATCGTGCCCTGGCCGTCTTCGACGAGCAGGGCTTCGACCTCGTCATCACCGAGCTCGAGACGCCCGGTGTCTCGGGCTGGGACGTGGCGAGAATCGTCAAGACCGCGCGCCCGGAAACGTCCGTCGTGCTCGTGACGGGCTGGGGGGACCGTGTCGATATCGACGCGGCCAAGCGGCGCGGCGTCGATCTCGTGGTGACGAAGCCGTTCGCCGTCGACGAGATGGTCGCGATCACCCGTCGCGCGCTGTCCGCCCGCCGCCAATCACCTTCGCGCTGACCCACTCCCGCAGGCGCTCACCGAACGATCGGACGTCGCAGGGCAGCCGGTGGCGGAACTTTGCCGCGAACCGGGCGTTGGCGGCGCGCCGATCGGCGAGGTCGCGCCGCTCGACGTCGCGGCGCCGCGCGAAGTCGGTGGTGCGTGTCCCGCCGCCGCGGTGGTGGAAGGGCGCGTGCACGACGTAGCAGCGGCGCCCACGCTCCCGCACGGCCAGCGAAAGATCCTTGTCGTAGCAGTGGTAGAACCCGTACGCCTCGTCGATGCCACCGATCGCCTCCATCAGGGCTCGCGGCAGCAGCATGCAGACGCCGTCCACCACGGCGACTTCCTCGGCCGGCGCCCGGACCGTCGGAGCGTCGGCCAGGCTGTGGACGATCGTGCGGCCGACGTAGGTCCCGTCGCGGCGAACGCGCTTGACCCCGTAGAGGCCGGTGAGGCCGGTGTCCGCCGCGCCGAAGGGCGCGAGCAGTCGCTCGAGCCAGCCCGGCTCGAGCATCTCCGTGTCGTTGTGGAGCAGGCAGATGAACTCGGTGTCGGCCAGGCGCCAGGCGCGATTGTACGTGGCCAGGACCGACTGGTTGGCCGCATTGCGCTCGAAGCGCAGCGGGTACGGATACGGGAAGCGCGCGAAGAACTCGGCCGTTCCGTCGGTGGAGCCGTTGTCGATCACGACCAGACGAAACGGCTCGCGGCTGGCGCGCAGGC
Source organism: Candidatus Rokuibacteriota bacterium (assembly GCA_003220615.1). Lineage (GTDB taxonomy): Bacteria > Methylomirabilota > Methylomirabilia > Rokubacteriales > CSP1-6 > 40CM-68-15. The sequence continues at coordinate 5,813 of QHTB01000138.1, read as the reverse complement.
TCTCGAAGCACGCGCGGGTCAAGGCGAGTTGATTGAACACGGACATGACCAGCGTGACGCGCACGGCGTCAGCGCGCGAAGAACGCGGCAAACACTTCCAGAATGTAGTCGAGCATGGCCGGCGTGAGCCCGGGATAGACCCCGAGGAAGAAGGTCTCGTTCATCACGGTGTCGGAGGTGGTGAGCTCCCCCACGACCCGGTGACGGATGTCACGGAACCCTGGCTGGCGAAGCACGTTGCCGGAGAACACGAGGCGTGTCTCGACGCGCCGTGACTCGAGGAACCGCACGAGCTCGAGTCGCGACACCCCACCGCGCACGGTGACCGGGAAGCCGAACCAGGCGGGATCGGCCGCCGGCAGCCAGCGCGGCAGCAGCAGGCGGTCCTCGAAGCGTCGCAGGCCCTCGTACAGATGCCGGAAGTTCGCCCGGCGGCGCGCACAGAAGTCGGGCACCTTCTCGAGCTGGGCCAGCCCGATGGCGGCCTGCATGTCGGTGACCTTCAGGTTGTAGCCGAGATTGGAGTAGATGTACTTGTGATCGTAGCCGGCGGGCAGGTCGCCGAGCTGCCACTCGAAGCGCTTCCCGCACGTGTTCGATTGCCCGGGGGCGCACCAGCAGTCGCGTCCCCAGTCCCGCATCGACTGAGCCGCGCGGTTGAGCCCGCTGCGGTTGACGATCACGCCGCCGCCTTCTCCCATCGTCATGTGGTGGGCCGGGAAGAACGAGAGCGACGCCATGTGGCCGAACGTCCCGCAGAGGCGCCCGCCCCACGTCGAGCCGAGGGCGTCGCAGCAGTCCTCGAGGAGGACGAGGCCGTGGCGCTCGGCCAGGGGCGCCAGGCGGCCGAGGTCGAACGGATTGCCCAGCGTGTGGGGCAGCATCAGCACGCGGGTACGCGGCCCGATGGCGGCCTCGACCGCCGCGGGATCGACGTTGTACGTCCCCAGCTCGCAATCGACGAACACCGGGACGAGCCCGTTCTGGACGATCGGCGTCAGCGTCGTCGGGAAGGTGACGGCCGGCGTGATGACTTCGTCGCCGGGCTCCAGTCGGCCCGCCACCATGGGCGACGTGAGCGCCGACACCATCACGAGGTTGGCCGACGAGCCGGAGTTCACGAGCAGGAAGTCGGCGGCGCCGAAGAACTTCCGCATCTCCTTCTCGAAGCTCTGCCCGTAGGGCCCGGCGGTCAGCCAGAAGTCGAGCGCCGACTCGACCAGGTTGGTCAGCTCACGGTCGTCGTAGACTCGGCCGGCGTAGTTGATCTTCGTCGTTCCCGGCACGAACGGCGCCGGCGCGTGAGCGACGGCGCAGTACTCGCGGACGAGATCGAGGATCTGGCGGCGCAGCGCCTCCGCGCGCTCCATCAGCCGTGGCGGAGGTCCCAGCGATACGGGATCGTCGGCGTGGCCGGGTCGAGCCGCTCGATCTCGCCGGGATCGTGGGGCTCGGTGGCGCAGTTGGCCACGATCGCCGGGACCGTGCCCACGCCCTTGAAGCCGTTCCAGATGCCGGGCGGGATCGTGACGAGCGCATAGTTGCTCTCGCCCATGAACAGCTCCATGACCGCGCCGCGCGTGGCCGAGTCACCGCGCTCGTCGTAGAGGGCGAGCTTCACGGTCCCGACGACCACCGCGTAGTTGAGCGTCATGCGCCGGTGCAGGTGCCAGCCCTTCACGACCCCGGGATAGACCATCGAGAAGTAGATCTCGCCGAACTTCTCGAAGTGCGGGTCGTCGGCGCGCAGCATGTGCATGATCATGCCGCGCTCGTCGGGGATGCGCCGCAGCGGGCGCACGCTGACACCGGCGATGGCCGGCCGTTCGGTCACCGTCCCTCCGCCAGGAACGCGCGATACCACTCGATCGTCCGGGCGAGGCCCGCGTCGAGGGCGATGCGCGGCGTCCACCCGAGCAGCTTCCGGGCGCGACTCGCGTTCAGGTACTGGTCGCGGATCTCGCCCGCCGCCTCGTCGCGGATAGCTCATACGAGACGTTGATGCCTTCGCCGGCCACGTGGTCGCCTTCGGCCAGCGCCTCCGCCACCAGCAGGTAGGCGTCGACCGCGTCCTCGACGTAGAGATAGTCGCGGATGAGCCGGCCGTCGGAGCGGATCACCGGCCGCTCACCGGCCAACGCGGACCGGATCGTTCCCGGCACGATCCGGTTCCAGTTGAGATCCCCGCCCCCGAAGAGATTGCCGCACCGGGTGACCGCGACCCGCAGCCCGAACGTGTGCCAGTAGGACTGGGCGATCAGGTCCGCCGCGCTCTTGGAGACGTCGTAGGGGTGGCGGCCGAGGAGCGGCGCCGTCTCGTCGTAGGGCAGCGTGTCGTGGTCACCGTACGCCTTGTCGCTCGACGCGACGACGACCTGCTGCACGGTCGGCACCCGTCGCGCCGCCTCCAGGACGTTCCACGTCCCTCTGACGTTCGTCTCGAACGTGGAGAGCGGCGCGCGGTTGGCGATGCCGACGATCGTCTGCGCCGCCAGGTGGAACACGCATTCGATCTCGTATTCGGCCAGCACGCGCTCGACGAACACGTAATCGGCCACGTCGCCCGAGGCGACGTCCACGCGCTCGACGATCCGCTCGCGGATGAGCCGGCTGCGCGGCACGCCGTCGCGGACGATGGCGACGACGTGGGCGCCCCGCGCGAGCAGGCTCTCGACGAGCCACCCACCGAGGAGTCCGGTCGCCCCGGTGACGAGGACACGACGATGGCGCCAGAGCTCAGGCGCCATCCGCCCACACCTTCCACGGGGGCCGGGGCCTCTGCCAGGACTCGGCCAGGTGCTGGAGGTCGCGCGGCGTGTCCATGCACTGCCAGTAGCCGTCGTGCGGATACATCTCGAGCTGACCGTCCTTGGCCAACCGCTCGAGGGGGTCGCGCTCGAGCACGCACCCGTCGTCGGCCGAGAGGTACTCGAAGAACTCGCGCTCGAAGATGAAGAACCCGCCGTTGATGAAGCCGTTCGAGACGGACGGCTTCTCGCTGAACTCGACCACGCGCGTGCCGCTCGACACCAGCTCGCCGAAGCGCGAGGGCGGCCGCACGCCGGTGACCGTGCCGATGCGGCCGTGCCGCTCGTGGAACGCCAGCAGCTTGCCGAGGTCGATGTCGGCGACGCCGTCACCGTAGGTCAGCATGAATCGCGGACCGTCCACGTAGCGCTCGACCCGCTTGACGCGGGCGCCGGTCAGCGCGGAGGCGCCGGTGTCGGCCAGCGTGACCGTCCAGGGCTCGACCGCGCGGCCCCCGTGCAGCGTGACCTGGGACGGCGCGCCGAGCCGGACCGTCACGTCGCGGGTCATCGCTTCGTAGTTCAAGAAGTACTGGCGGATCGACTCGCCCTTGTAGCCGAGCGCGAGGACGAACTCGTTGAACCCGTAGTGCGCGTAGATCTTCATGATGTGCCAGAGGAGCGGGCGGCCACCGACCTCGATCATCGGCTTGGGGCGGAACTCCGTCTCGTCGCGCAGCCGTGTGCCGAGACCGCCGCACAAGACGACGACTTTCATGCGCTCGAAGATAGCACAGGGCCTTCGCCGGCCCGGCTTCCTACCCCCCGAGGTAGAGGCGCTTGACCTCGGGGTCGGCGAGCAGGCGCGGGCCGGCGCCTTCGAAGCGGTTGCGTCCGAGCTCGAGGACGTAGCCGCGGTCGGCGATGGCGAGCGCGCGTGCGGCGTTCTGCTCGACGAGCATGAGCGTGAACCCGGCGTCCTTCATCTCGACGAGCTTCTCGAAGATCATCGTCACGAACTTCGGCGACAGGCCCAGCGACGGCTCGTCGAGCAGGATCAGCGTGGGCGACGTCATGAGCGCCCGGCCGATCGCCACCATCTGCTGCTCGCCGCCCGACATCGTCCCGGCCTTCTGGCGCCGGCGCTCGCGGAGGATCGGGAACAACGCGTAGACCTGCTCCAGGGCCTGGGTCACTCGCGCCCGGTCGCGCTCGATGTACGCGCCCATCTCGAGGTTCTCGAGCACGGTCATCTGCGGAAACACGATGCGCCCCTGGGGCACGTAGGCGAGGCCGCGGCGGAGCACGAGATCGGGCCGTAGCCCGGTGATGTCCTCGCCGTTGAAGCGGATGGTGCCGCCGCGCGGATGCAGGAAGCCGACGATGGTCTTGAACGCGGTGGACTTGCCGGCGCCGTTGGGCCCGATGATGCTCACGATCTCGCCGGCGTCGACGTAGAGCGAGATGCCGTGGAGGATGTCGATCTTGCCGTAGCCGGCGGTCACCCCGTCGGCGACGAGCAGCTTGGCGCCCGGCATCAGACGGCTTCCCCGATGTACAGCACGTGCGGGTACGGCAGCACGTCCACCATGAGGTGGCGGCGCACGCGGAACCCGTTCGCCTCCAGCGCACCGGCGAGCCGCTCGGCGCTCCAGTAATACACCGGCGTGCGAGGCGCCATCGCCTTGTCGAGCGCCCACGTGAACCAGCGCTTGCTCGCCGGGCGCGTGTCCACGTCCTTCACGAGGAGCACGCCGCCCGGCGCCAGCGCGCGGCGAAGCTGGGCGAGCAGCGGCGCCACGGTCTCGGGCGGCACGTGGTGGACGATGTCGAGCATGTAGGCGGCTCCGACTTCGCCGTCACCCTTGAAGTGTCGCGCGTCGGCCACCTCGTAGGCGACGTTGTCGATCCCGAGCCGGGCTGCGGCCCGGCGTGCCAGCGCGATGCGCCGGGCATTCACGTCGATGCCGCGCAAGAACCGGCGGGGGCCCGTCGCCGCATAGTAGAGCGAGAAGAGTCCGAACCCGCAGCCCAGATCGAGCACGGCGCCCTCGGCCGGCAGGTACTGGCCGATCTCGTCGAGGAAGCGCTGGCGCAAGATCCAGAAACGCGCCCAGCAATAGGCGCGGACGAGCGGATCATCGTAGGCGCGGATGATCTTACGAACCGTCGCGCTTCGCATGGATCACGTAGCCGTCGCCGGTGACGTCGGGGCGATAGGCACGGTCGAGCAGCTGCCGCAGCTCCGGGAATGCGTCGACACGCTCGGCGCCGCCGTCGGGCCATCCCCGCTCGAAGACGACGATGAACCGCGGCGGGCGCGCGTTCAGCGCATTGACGAGCTCGGCGCGGAGCCCGCGGACGACCGGCGTGGTCACGTCGTGGAAGAAGTGGAAGTCGTAGAGGAAGCGCGACGGCTCCCTCACGCCGAGGCGGAGCAGCGCGTGGATCCCGCCCTCGGTGGTATCCAGCACCTGGACCGTATCACCGGGGCCGAGTCGCGGCCGCAGGTCGGCGACGACGGCGTTCACGCGCCGGGCCTTGTCGCTGATCCATCCGCCTTCGGCGGCAGCCGCCGCCTCGGCGCCCTTGGTCTCCAGCATCACGGCGGCGATGATCAACGCCAGAGCGACCGGCACCGCCGTCGCCCATCGACGCATCGACAACGCCGCCGCGAGCTCGGCGAAGACGAGCACCGAGGCGAACGCCGCCAACGGATACACGTGGTACTCCCACCCCTTGCCCTGAGCGATGTAGTGCACGAGGCCATAGAGGACGCCGAGGCCGACGACGAGGTGCCGCGTCGAGAACCGTCGCGTCACGACCGGGCCGATCAGGCTCAACACGACCGCGGCGCCCAGGGGGATCCAGACGTGCCAGCGATGAACCCCCCACATGGGCGGACGACCGAGCTTCGAGTAGAGCGGCAGCAGGTAATCGAGCACGATGGCGCGCCAGGCCGGGAGCGCACCGACCGTCGCGAGCCAGAGCAGGATCACCGCGGGCGCGACCGCCATGGCGCTTGGAAATACCACGCCGGCGAGCGCAGAGGCGCTCGACCGCCAG
>QHTB01000051.1 GCA_003220615.1 Candidatus Rokuibacteriota bacterium | reverse complement strand
CAGCCGCGGCATGAACTGCTGGAGGAGGACGCCGTAGATCCCGCTCGCGATGACGATGGTGAACAGCAGCATCAGGACGAGCGTGAGCGTGCCTCCCCAGGCCAGGCCGGAGTGATAGAGGATCAGGAGATAGCTGAGGAGACCCAGCCAGAGATGGCCCTTCATCCACGTCGTGGCCCGCCCCAGCCGCCACGTCGGCACCTTGCGCCGCGCCCCCAGAAGGCCC
>QHTB01000050.1 GCA_003220615.1 Candidatus Rokuibacteriota bacterium | reverse complement strand
ACGCTGCGGTAGCCACGACCGCGGCCATCGTCGTCGCGATGATCCAGCGATGGTGGGATGGGTCCAGCAGCATCTACCTGGTCAGCCCCAGCTTCTCGGCGAAGAAGCTGAGCGGCTCCACGCGCATGGCCGCGCCGTGCGGGCAGGCGTAGACGCAGGACGGCTCCTTGAGATCGTGACAGAGGTCGCAGGTGGTCGCCTTCTCGCGCACCACCGCCCTTCGCCGGCCGGGTCGGGTCTCGTCGGCGACCATGACCGTGAAGTTGTGGATGTTGATGTTTCCGTACGGGCAGTTCTTGGCGCACAGCCCGCAGCCGATGCACCAGTCCTCGATGAGGATCTCGAGCGTGTCGCGGCGGCGGATCGATCCCACCGGACACCCGATCATGCACAGCGGATCGCGGCACGAGCGGCAGGACGTCGCGACGAGGTACTTGTCGAACCGGAGGCCGTCACGGACGAGCCGGGTGACGCCGTCGTGCGCGTCGGCACAGGCCCGGACACAGAGGTCGCAGCGCGTGCATCGATCGAGGTCGAGGAGGAGCAGGTTCTGGGCCTCCATGAGGCCCTGGGTCAAGAAATCGCCCATGGGCAGCGACACGACTCGCTCGTGACGCTCCTGGTTCTCGCCCATCCGGGCGTGGGCCTCGGCGGTCAGCCGCTCCTGGATGTCGGGGAACCGGCGCATCATCTCGTGAAAGTCGTCGGCGTGGATCTGGACCAGCTCGACGTGGTCCAGCGCGGTGCACGTGGCCGTGCGCGCGCCGCCGCGGAGCAGCCCGATCTCGCCGAGGTAGTCGCCCCGCGCCAGGTACTTGAGGACGATCTCGCCGCCCGGAAAGGACTGGCTCACCTTCACGAAGCCGATCCGGACCAGATAGAAGCTGTCGGCGGCATCGCCCTGCCGGAAGATGACCTGACCGGGCTGGAACGAGATCAGCGTGATGCGGTCGCGCAGGTGGTTGATGAAGTCCTCGCTGACGTCGGCGAACATCGGCACGCTGCGCAGGTGCGTGGCCAGGGCCCGCTCGCGGTAGCGCCGCTCCAGCTCGGCCTTGAACGTGCGGTTCTTCTGCAGCATGTAGAGCACGTTCCTCAGCATCTCGAGGACCTCGGTGTCCTCGAGCGCCCGGACCGTCGCGGATCGCGGATACATCGACAGGCAGGTCATCTCGCCGAACAGCTCGTCACGTCCGAGCTGGGCGACCGGATTGTTGTGCTCGAGGGCCACCGACGCGTCGATCGGGATGAAGCGATGACCGCCCGCCTCGCGCGGGTCCTCGTCGCTGCTGACCAGTCGGCTGAGGCGCTGGAAGACCCGGGAGAGCGTCGCCCGCCCCGCGCCCCCACTCTTGACGTGGGCCAGGGGGCTGGCGATCGAGACTTCCACGCGTCCGCTCACGATGTAGAACGCCGTCGAGCCGTACTCGCCCTCCCGGCAGATGACGTCGCCCGCGCGGAACCGCCGGCGAACCACCGAGCCCCGGTTGAGCGAGAGGAACGTGCCGGACGCGCCCGCGAACATCGGCAGGTCGAGGAGGTCATCGGCCGTGATCTGCTCGCCCTCCTGCAGATCGACGTCGACCGCGCGCTTGTTGGTGAGCGCGCCGGTGGGACAGCTCACCATGCACTCGCCGCAGCCCACGCAGCTCGACGTGCCCATCGGCAGGTCGGTGTCGAAAACGATGCTCGTCTCCGTGCCCTTGCCGCCGCGGCCGATCACGAAGTTCTGCTTGACGTCGCTGCAGGCGCGGATGCAGCGGTCGCAGAGGATGCAGGCGGCGTGGTCCACCTTGATGATCGGCGACGAGTCGTCGCCGCCGCGAGCGTGGGAGCGGGGCGCGAACCGGGACTGATGGAGCCCCGCCTCCGCCGCCTGGGTCTCCAGCTCGCAATCGCCCGTCGCCTGCTGGCGGAGGCAGGGTGCCGCGTGGTCGGCCAGGAGCACCTCGTAGAGGGTCCGCCGGACCTGCCGCACCCGCTCGGTGGCCGTCGAGACCTCCATGCCGTTCTCGACGGGCCGGATACACGCGGCCGCCATCACACGCGCATTCTTGACTTCGACGGCGCAGACGCGACAGACTGCGACAGGCGTCTGGTGCTGCGCGTGACAGAGGGCGGGGATTTCGATGCCGTGCCGGCGGGCTGCCTCGAAGATCGTCGTCCCGGGCGCCACCTCGATCGGTCGGCCGTCGATCGTCAGGTGCACGAGATCGGATGCCGCCGGGCTCATTCCATTCCCTCGATCACACGGACGAACGCGATCACGCGAAGGCCATCGGGCACACGCCCGACGGGCACGTTCGCCTGAGGATGTGCGCCTCGATCTCGTCGGTGAAGTGCGTGATGACGGATTGAACGGGCGCCGGCGCGATCTGTCCCAGGCCGCAAATCGACGCCAACCGCATCGCCTCCGACAGGTCGCGGATCATGTCGTAGTCCGCCGCCTCACCTCGACCGCGGGCGGCCCGCTCGAGGATGTCGACGAGCTTGGCGCTGCCCACCCGGCACGGCACGCACTTGCCGCACGATTCGTTGCGGAAGAACCGTACGCTGTTGAGCGCCATGTCGAGCATGCAGGTGCCTTCGGCGCACACGACGATGGCGCCCGAACCGAGCATCGAGCCGGCCTTCTGCAGCGAGGCGAAGTCGAGCGAGACGCCGGCCATCGACGCCGGCAGGTACCCTGACGATGGACCGGACGGCGCGAACGCCTTGAGCGCGCGGCCCCCGAGGACACCGCCCGCATGATCGATCACCTCGCGGACGGGCGTCCCCATGGCGATCTCGTAGACGCCGGGGCGCGCGACGTGGCCGCTGATCCCGACGAACTTGATGCCGGAGGCGCCGTTTGCCCCCTGCGCCTTGAACCACTCCACGCCCTTGACGAGGATCAGTGGCACCGACGCGAACGTCTCGACGTTGTTGATGACCGTCGGCTTCTGCCACAGCCCGTGCGTCCCGGGAAACGGCGGCTTGTTCCGCGGCTCCGCGCGCTTGTCCTCGATGGCCTCGAGCAGCGCCGACTCCTCGCCGCAGATGTACCCGCCCGGGCTGATGAACACGCGCACGTCGAAGGTCAGGTCCGAGCCGAGGACGCTCCGACCGAGCAGGCCGTCGCGACGGCAGGCGGCCAGCTCGCGCTCGAGATGTTCGGCCTGCGCCTCGTACTCGTGGCGTATATAGATGATGCCCTCGTGGGCGCCGACGACGAGGCCGGCCAGGATCATGCCCTCGATCACCAGATGCGGCACGTGATCGAGGATGAAGCGGTCCTTGATGGTCCCCGGCTCGCTCTCGTCGGCATTGCACACGACGTACTTCGGCGACCCGGCCGCCCCCCGCACGATCTCCCACTTCATCCCCGTCGGGAAGCCGGCGCCGCCGAGGCCCCGGAGGTCGCTGGCCTTGAGCGTCCTCAACAGCTCGCCCACGTCCCGGCGCGGGACGAACGCGCGCACGGCTTCGTACCGGCGCCCGCCCGCGTACGGGTCGACGCGCAGAGGCACCGGCGCCGGCGCCGGTTCGTGGTGCGTCACCGGAGCGCCGCCGGCGATCGACGTGATGAGATCGTTCAGCTTCTCGGGGGTCATGCCGGCCAGGATCACGTCGTTGACGACGGCGGCGGGAGCCCGGTCGCAGCGCCCGAGGCAGGAGACGTGCCCGACCTTCGCACCGGGCAACGTGGCCGCCCGCTGTTCGGCCGCGCGCACGAGCGCACCGGCTCCGCGCAGATGGCACGACATGTCGCCGCAGACCTTCACCTCGACCATGGGCGGTGGCGCGAGACGGAAGTGCGGATAGAAGCTCGCCACGCCCTGGACCTGGTAGAGCGGCACGCTGAGACGCTGCGCCAGGGCCGAGAGTTCCTCGGTCGGCAGGTAGCCGTGCTCACGCTGGATCGCCCGGAGACCTTCGATGACCATGCGTGCGGGTACCAATGGGCACGCTACTTGGGTCGGAGGCCATCTGTCAACGAAACACGGACTGAACGTGTGCTCGATGAGCCCTACGAGGCTGCGTTCCAGCTCACACGCGCCGTGAAAACGGGGGTTCGCACGGCCGAGACGCAGGCTCGACGACTCGTCGTCCTGCTGAAGAGCGCATCCGTCGGCCTGGCGCTGCTGGCCGCGCACTGCGGCGTCGCATCCGCCGACGCGTTACAGGCGCCGCCGGCCGCCGAGAGGCCGACCGGCGAGGCGGGACCGAGCTCGGTCCGTCCGGTTCCCACCCAGACGAGCCCTGATTTCGTGCCGATTCTCGACCGGTGGCGGCTCGGCATTCCCGACTGGAATCGCTACGAGCGGCCGCTCAAGGACGTGCCGTTCGAGCGCGGCCGGTGGTGGGACCCGTACAACCAGAACGTCCTCAAGGGCGACTACCCGATCATCGGCCAGAAGTACTTCATCGCCATCTCCGCCATCAGCGACAGCCTGCTCGAGTTTCGCCGCATCCCTCTGCCGAGCAACGTCAGCGCCTCGGAGCCGCGACGGGCCGAGTTCTTCGGCCCCGGCGATCAGCTCTACTTCAATCAGAACTTCATCGTCTCCCTGGAGTTCTTCAAGGGCGACACGGCCTTCCGGCCGCGCGACTGGGAGTTGCGCGTGACGCCGGTCTTCAACGTCAACTACCTCGACGCCCGGAACACCGGCGTGGTCGACGTCGACGTCCGGCAGGGCACGACCCGTCTGGACAGCCAGGTGAGCTTCCAGGAGCTGTTCGTCGAGTACCACCTCGGCGACCTGAGCCCCAACTACGACTTCGTCTCGTCGCGCGTCGGCATCCAGCCGTTCACCAGCGACTTCCGCGGCTTCATCTTCAGCGACGACAACCTGGGCGGCCGGCTCTTCGGCAATCTCGGCTCCAACCGCAACCAGTTCAACATCGTCTACTTTCGCCCGCTCGAGAAGGACACCAACAGCGGCCTGAACCGCGTGTTCGACACCCGCGGCCAGCACCTCGGGATCCTGAATTATTTCCGGCAGGACTTCATCTGGCCCGGCTATACGCTGATGTTCAATGGCCATTACCTGCACGACGCGGGAGGCAAGCACTTCGACGAGAACGGTTTCCTGGTGCGGCCCGCTCCCGTCGGCACGCTCGCGGAAAAGGAAGTGGACGCGTTCTGGCTGGGCTGGAACGGCGACGGCCACATCGGCCGCCTGAACCTGACGCACTCTTACTATCACGTGGTGGGCCACGAGCGGCGGAACCCCATCAGCGGCCGGTCTCAGTCCATCAGCGCGGACATGGCGGCGCTCGAGCTCTCCGTCGACGTGGACTGGTTGCGGCCGCGCGTGGCCTTCTTCTGGGCCTCCGGCGATCGAAAGCCCGACGACTCCACCGCGCGCGGGTTCGACATGATCCTCGACAACCCGAACTTCGCCGGGGGTGGCTTCAGCTACTGGGTCCGCCAGGGCCTGCCCCTGACCAGCACGGGACTGGAGCTCAAGGGCCGCAACAGCCTCGTCCCCAGTCTCCGGCCGAGCAAGCTCGAGGGCCAGTCGAACTTCGTCAACCCCGGGCTCTTCCTGCTCAACGTGGGCACCGACATCGACGTCACGCCCAAGCTCAAGATGTTCCTCAACGCCAACTTCCTCCGCTTCCACCACACCGAAGTCCTCGAGCGGCTCCTCTTCCAGCCGAACATCCGGGACAACATCGGCATCGACTGGAGCATCGGCGCGCGCTGGCGGCCGTTCCTCATCGAGAACGTCATGATCACCGCCGGAGCCGCCGCGCTCCAGGCGGGCGGCGGCCTGCGTGACGTCTACACGGAGACGACGTTCCGGTTCGGGCCGAACGGTCTCGAGAGGACGAAGTCGTTCCCGTACGACACGCTCTACTCGGCCTTCCTCTCGCTCACCCTGACGTATTGATGAGGCTCCCGCGCTTGTTGATGAGGCTCCCGCGCTCGGGCGAGCGAGTGCGGCCAGGAACGCTGCTCGTCGTCGCCGCGTTGCTGGCCGTCGTGGCGCTTGCATCCACGTGGCCGGCGTCGCGCATGGGCGAGAGCGTCAGCGCCGTTCCCGCGGCCGCCGGCGAGAGCCACGTCCAGCTCGCCCAGCGGATCCGCCGCGCGCCGACGGAGGAGGAAAAGCCGGCCGAGCCGCCGACCGAGACGCCGACTCCGGCCAGGCCGGAGCCCGAGCCGCCGACCGGAGTCGGCCCCGACCTGAGCCGGCAGACCCAGCTCGACGTCGACAAGAAGAATGCAGGTTGCGTGAGCTGTCACACGAAGACCGATGCGGCGACGATGCACGAAGCCACGACCGTCAAGGCGGCCTGCGTCGACTGTCATGGCGGCCAGGGCGACGTGGTCAAGCCCGCTGACGCGACGGCCGGCTCGGCGCCCTACGACGCGGCCAAGCGGCAGGCCCACGTGCGGCCGCGGGTGCACGACCTGTGGAAGACGTCGGCCAACCCGGAGCGTAGCTTCGCGACGCTCAACCAGGAATCTGCCGATTTCATTCGCTTCGTGAATCCCGGCGACCTGCGCGCGGCCCGACAGGGCTGCGGCCAGACCGGCTGCCACGCGACCGAGGTCGCGCTCGTCCAGAAGAGCATGATGGCGACGGGCCCGATGCTGTGGGCCGCGGCGCTCTACAACAACGGCACGTTCCCGAGGAAGCTGCCGCGCTTCGGGGAGAGTTACGACGAGGACGGCCGGCCGCGGCGGCTCTACACGATCCCGGCGCCCACACCCGAGGAGACGCTGCGCAAGGGGATCTTGCCCTTCCTCGATCCCCTGCCCCGCTTCGAGGTGGGACAGCCGAGCAACGTGCTTCGCGTCTTCGAGCGCGGCCAGCAGCGACAGCTCGAGCTGGGAGTGCCGTTCGTCGACGAGGCGCCGGGCAAGCCGGCCAATCGACTCAGCCCGCGGGGCCTGGGCACTCTCAACCGCACCGATCCCGTGTGGCTGAACCTCCAGCGCACACGGCTCCTCGACCCCATGCTGTCGTTCCTCGGGACCAACGATCAGCCCGGCGATTATCGGTCGAGCGGCTGCTCCGCCTGCCACGTCGTGTACGCCAACGACCGCTCGCCGACGCACTCCGCCCACTTCGCGGCGTTCGGCAACCGTGCGCGCAGCGCCACCGACGATCCCACGATCCCCAGGAACGAATCGGGGCACCCGATCAAGCACGTGCTCACGAGCCGGATTCCGTCCAGCCAGTGCGTCACCTGTCATCATCATCCGGGGACGACGGTGACGAACAGTTATCTCGGCTACACGTGGTGGGACAACGAGACCGACGGTCACCTGCTCTACCCGAGCACGGAGCGGAGTCTTTCCGCCTCGCAGGTCGCCGCCATCCAGGCCCGCAATCCGGAGGGCGCGGCGCTGCGCGGCAAGTGGTCGGATCCCGAGTTCCTGGCCAACATCGTCGACCTCAATCCCCAGCTCTCGCGCATGCAGCTCGGCGACTTCCACGGCCACGGCTGGATCTTCCGCGCCGTGTTCAAGCACGACCGCCGGGGCAACATGCTCGACGCGGCCGGCCGGCGCGTGGCGCACGACGACCCCGACCGCTTCAAGAAGACCGTGCACCTGAAGGACATCCACCTCGAGAAGGGCATGCACTGCGTGGACTGCCACTTCAAGCAGGACGCCCACGGCAACGGCAAGCTCTACGGCGAGGTGCGGGCCGCGATCGAGATCACGTGTACCGACTGCCACGGCAGCATCCAGGCGCGCACCACGCTCAAGACGTCGGGACCCGCGGCCCCTCCCGGAGGCACGGATCTCTCGGCGCTGCGAACACCGTTCGGCCAGCGTCGATTCCAGTGGCGAGGCGACACGTTGATCCAGCGCTCGATGGTGACGAAGGACCTCGAGTGGGAGCTGAGCCAGGTCGCCGACACCATCGACCCGGCCTCGGCGTGGTCGATCGCCAACGCGGACAGGGCGCGGCGATCCCGCTTCGCCAAGACGCTCCGCCGCGACGGCAGCACGTGGGGCAACGCCGTCGCCAGGGATCGCGAAGCGACCGATCTCGCCCACGCCGACAGCCGCATGACCTGTCAGGCCTGCCACACCTCGTGGGTGACGAGCTGCTTCGGCTGCCACCTACCGATGAAGGCCAACGAGCGCAAGCCCGCGCTCCACAACGAGGCCGACATCCAGCGCAACTGGACGGCCTATAACTTCCAGACCATCCGCGATGACGTGTTCATGCTCGCCATCGATCCGACCGTGATGAAGAATCGGATCTCCCCCGCCCGCTCGTCGTGCGCGATCCTCGTCGGCTCGCAGAACGCCAATCGCGAATGGGTCTACTCGCAGCAGCAGACCGTGTCGGCGGAGGGTCTGAGCGGCCACGCCTTCAGCACGTTCGTCCCCCACACTGTGCGGGCGACCGAGACGCGCAGCTGCAGCGACTGTCACGTATCGAGCCGGAACGACAACAACGCCTGGATGGCCCAGGTGCTGATGCAGGGCACCAACTTCTACAACTTCATCGGGCGCTACGCCTGGGTGGCCGAGGGCGACGCCGGGCTGGAAGCGGTGGTGGTCACCGAGCGCGAGGAGCCTCAGGCCGTCATCGGGAGCGCGCTGCACCAGGACGCCTATCCCACCAGTCACGAGCGCCACGTGGCCGCCGGCCGCACTCTCCGCGAGGCCTATCACCATCGCGGCCGGGACGTCCTCGACTTCTTCGGCGGCGATCAGGTGCTCGGCATCCAGTTGCGCGGCGAATATCTCTACACGGCCAATGGCCGGGGCGGCTTCCGCGCCTACGACGTCGCCCAGATCGACCAGAAGGGATTCTCCCAGCGGCTCTTCACGGCGCCGGTCTCGCCGCTCGGCCAGCGCCTGTACGTGAAGACGAAGTTCGCCACCGCGGTCGCGTCGCCCTCCACGCTGGCCGTCGATCCCACGCGAACGCAGTACCCGCAGAACCAGGAGCAGAAGATCCCGCTCGTCTACGCGTTCCTGTACGTCGCCGACAAGTACGAGGGCCTCGTCGTGATCGGCAATCCGCTCGACAGCAAGTACCGGCCGGGCGTGGCCACGCTGCTCGACGGCGACCCGACCAACAATTTCCTGGAGCGGGCGGCGACCTTCAATCCCGACGGCGTGCTCGACGGCGCGGTGAACCTGATCGTCGCCGGCACGTACGCCTACGTCCTGGCCGACAAGGGCCTCGTGATCGTGAGCCTGGCCGATCCACTGAAGCCCACCGTGGTGGCCGTCGTCGGCACGCCGAACGTGGTCAAGCCGCGCGCCGTGGCGGTGCAGTTCCGCTACGCGTTCGTGACCGACCGTGAGGGCTTGAAGGTGATCGACGTCACCACACCCGAACGGCCACGGCCCGTGCCGGCGGCGACCGTGCGACTGCCCGACGCTCACGGGGTGTACCTCGCGCGCACGTACGCGTACGTGGCCGCGGGCAAGCAGGGCCTCGTCATCGTGGACGTCGAGCGGCCCGAGACGCCGGCGATCGACCAGGTGTTCGACGCGGGCGGGATCATCAACGACGCTCGCGACGTCAAGGTCGGGATGACGAACACGAGCCTGTTCGCCTACGTCGCCGACGGCGTCAACGGCCTGCGCGTCGTCCAGCTCACGTCACCGGCCGAGACGCCGACCTATCTCGGCTTCAGCCCGCGACCGGCCCCGCGGTTGATCGCCACGAAGCCGACTCGTGGCGCGGCGCTGGCCGTGTCGAAGGGCACCGACCGCGACCGCGCCGTCGACGAGAGCGGGAACCAGATCGCCGTCTTCAACCGGCTCGGCTCGCGGCCGTTCAACCGCGCGGAGATGGAGCGGCTGTACCTGCGCGACGGCCGGGTGTACGCCGTCAGCGACGAGCCGACGACCGAGCCCCGGGGGCCAGCCGCGCCCCGGCGAGAAGAGTCCGCGCCATCCGCGCCGGAGGGGCCGCGCCTGCGGCGTCCGCGCTAGTCAGGCCGCCGCCGGCCGTCGGTCACCCGAGATTCTCGAGAGAGGAGTCGTTTATGGTGCTCAGGGGGTGGGGCGTTCGCGTCATCG
The DNA here is from genome assembly GCA_003220615.1 of Candidatus Rokuibacteriota bacterium. Classification (GTDB taxonomy): domain Bacteria; phylum Methylomirabilota; class Methylomirabilia; order Rokubacteriales; family CSP1-6; genus 40CM-68-15. The sequence continues at coordinate 16,895 of QHTB01000050.1, read as the reverse complement.
CGATGGGCCTGGTCGGATGCTTCTGGCTGGTTGGCGGGCCCCAGGCGCGCCCGGCCCAGGCGCAGCAGAACAAGTACACGGGCGCGGCCTCGTGCAGCGCTTCGAACTGTCACGGCAGCACGAAGCCGAAGGCCGACTTTCCCAAGCTCGACGAGAGCGTCCAGTGGGCCAAGAAGGACCGGCACGCGCAGGCCTACGCGACCCTGCTGAACGAGAAGCTGAAGTCCGGGGTGAGCCCGTCCAAGATCGCCAAGGGCCTGAACCTCGCCAAGGCCGAGGCCAGCGAGCGTTGTCTCACCTGCCACGCGGTGAACGTGCCGGTGGCGCTGCGCGGGCCGAAGTTCGACGTCACCGAGGGCGTGCACTGTGACGGCTGCCACGGGCCCGCCGAGAAGTGGCTGGAGCCCCACGCCGAGAAGGGCTGGACACACGAGCAATCGGTGAAGGTCGGGATGTACGACACGAAGAACTTGCTGCTCCGGGCCGAGAAATGCGTGTCGTGCCACCTGCAGATCGACACGGACATGGTGGCGGCGGGTCACCCCGAGCCGCTCACCATCGAGCTCGACACGTTCAGCGAGAACATGCCACCGCACTGGGCCACGAAGGGGGCGTGGACGCGGACGCGGATCTGGGGCCTCGGCCAGGTGATCTCGCTGCGCGAGGCAGCCAAGCAGGTCGGGGCTCGGGCCAAGGCCAATGCCTCGGCCAAGCTCATGGACGAAGCGTTGTCGAAGGTCCGCGGCCACTTCGTCATCGCGAAGCACCTGCTGGCGGTGACGGCGCCGCCAGTGGCGACGGGGCTCGGACAGGACGTCGCCGCACTGAACGACGCCGTGGCCAAGGGCGACAAGGCCACCGCCCAGACGCTCGCCGCGAAGATCTCGACCGCGGCCGCTCAGGAAGCGCCGAAGATCGCCACCCGCGACTTCGACCAGGCCACCACCCAGCGCCTCATCAAGAGCGTGGCGGGCGACGCCGATGCGATCGGCGCGGCCGGCATCAAGGCGGCCGAGCTCGCGGCCATGTCCCTCGATCGGTTGTCCTCGACGTATTTCAAGGGGATCAACGCCAAGGCCGACAAGTCGGTGAGCGACGCGCTCGACGCGATGTTCGGAGCCGTCGAGGACCCGGCGAAGTACGACGCCAAGGAGTTCGTGGCCCAGGTCAAGGCCTTCGACAAGAGCTTCAAGTAACGAAGGAGGGGCGCCCCCGCGTGGTTACTTCGGCGCCGCGAGCGGAGCAGGGGCCGGCGGGGCGCCGATCACGCGGGGTGTGATCAGGATGAGCAGCTCGCTCTTCTCGATCGCGTGGATCTTCGTGCCGAAGGCGGTGCCGAGGATCGGGATGTCCTTGAGGAACGGGATGCCGCGGTGGGTGGTCGTCCTCTGGTCGCGGATTCGGCCACCCAGCACGAGCGTCTCGTTGTCGCCGAGCACCACGGCCGTCTCCACTTCGCGCTTGATGATGCTCCGCGAGCCGGTGGGCGGCTCGGGAGACCCGACGTCATTGACCTCTTGCTTGACGTCGAGCACCACCGTCCCGCGCTCGCCGATCCTCGGCGTCACCGTCAGCACGGTGCCGACATCCCGGTACTCGACGGACTGAGAGCCGACGATGGCCGGCGTGAGGTTCGGCCCCACCGTCGTGGAGCCGCCGATCGGCGTCTGCATGCTGGTGACGATCGGAATCGAGTCCGACACGTTGATCACCGCTTTGTGGTTCTCCACGACGACCACCGACGAGCTGGCCGAGAGCGCGATCCGCTGCTCGGAGGCGAAGGCGTTCAGCAGGGCGATGGCCGAGTCGGCATTCACCGTGACCGCGGTGAGCCCCGGCTGCGGCAGCGTGATCGTCGAGGGGATCGCGACCTGTGACGCCGCGACGGCGGGAAGGACCGGCGACGTCGTGCTCGTCAACGACACGAGTCGGGCGTGGCCGATCGCGGCGGCCCAATCCACGCCTCGTTGCGAGTCTTCCGTGAGCGTGACGTCCGCGATGAGCGTCTCGATGCGGACTTGCCGGGGACGGTAATCGAGCGACTTGATGTTGGCTTCGATCTCCGGCCACTGGTGGAGCGACGTCATCACGATCACGCCGTTGGTCGTCTCGTCCGCGACGATCCGTATCGGCTGACCGGTACGGCTTGGATCCGGGGTCGCAGGCCCGCCAGGCCCGCTCGGCCCGCCCGGGGTCTCGCCGTAAATGGCGGTGAGCGTCGCCGCCAACTGCTTCGCCCGGGCGTGCTCTGCGAAATAGATGAAGAGCCGGCGGGAGGGCAGGCTGACGTCGAGCCCGCTGATCAGGCGACGGATCGCCTCCAGCTCGGCCCCGTGCGCCTGGACCACGAGCGAGTTCGAGCGGCGCTCGGCAATCACCAGCGCCGGAGCGCCTCCGCTGCCGGCTCCGGCGAGCCTGAGCGCACGCTGGTTCAAGATCGTGGCCAGCGCGGCCGCATCGGCAAAGTGAACCGGGATGACGTGGATCCCATCGCCGAGCGTCTCCCGATCGACGCGGCTGATGACGTCGAGCAGGCGAGCGACGTTCGAGACCGTATCGACGATCACGAGAAGGCGCTCGTCGGGACGCGCGATGAGCTGTCCGTCCTTCGAGATCAGCGGCTGCAGCAGGTCAACGAGCTCGGCGACCGCGGCGGACGGGACGGGCACGATCTGGGTGATGATCTCATCGCCCGGCCGCGTCCTGTCGGTGAACGAGCCGATGACGGTCGGGACAGCTCGCGCCCGGGCCCCGTCTCGCCGAACGATCTTGTAGACGTCGCCGGCCTGGATCGCCGTGAATCCGTGCACGTCGAGGATGGCCCGGAAGACGTCGAACAGATCGCTACGCGAGAGCTGACCGATGGTGCGGACGGTCACCGTGCCCTGGACGTCCGGGGCGAGGATGTAATTGAACCCGACGATCTCACTGACCGTCTGGACGACCGCCGTGATGTCCGCGTGATCGAAGTCGAGCGCCACCAGCCCACCGCGACCCGCCGGCTGCACCGAGCGGGCGATGTCGGCCGACGGATGCGTGCGCTGGCGGCCGTCCTCACTCGCGTGCGGTCTGGTGCGCTGAGCTTGTCCCCTCGCCGACGGCGGGGGGGCCTGCGGCGGCGAGATCGTCGGTGACGGCGCCGTAGCCTCGGACGGCGGGACCGGCGGCTGGCGCGGGGCGAGCGGTTCGGCGCGCTGCGCCGGCAGCGACGACCTCGGGCTCGGCGCTCTAGCGGTGCAGCTCGCGAGCACGGCGAGGACGACGGCCCCACACACCAGGATGCTCACCCACCGTCGCGCTGCCGACCGCCCCATCACACCGCGCGAGGCTCTCAGGGCCCGTCCGGGTTACGCGGGAACTTCAAGAATGGAAGCCGGGCACCGCCGATCACGATCTGGTCGGCCCGGATCGACTCGGCAGGCGCGAAGCCGGTCGCACCGGCGGCGGTGACGAGATCGTCCTGGTCGACGCCGTCTCCGCTCACCCCCAGCCCACCCACGAGCTGACCGTTGAGGTACAGCGGCATGCTGCCCGGGAAGAACACGATGCCGCTCTGATGGTTCGCGTCCGGAGCCTGGCTTCCCTGCCGGCACGGTGTCGCGACGTCGTTCAGGTAGAGCTGAAAGAACGGGCCGGGCGGCGTTCCGTCGATGCCCGGTGGATAGAACGGTTGAGCGCCGAAGCCGATCGTGCGGCTCGTCACCGCGGTCCCCTGCGGAACTCCGGACAGATCGCTGGGGACCCGGTTGAAGCTGCTGAAGTAGATGACGTTGCGCGCCTTGGCCACCGCCACGTCGATGCTGAAGACCGTGGAGTCCGGCATGCGGAAGAGGCCGCGGATCGCCCCTTGAAGGTCGCTCACCGCGATGACCATTCGCGTCGTGCTGCCCAGAGGGAGCCTGATCGCCGCTCGCGTCACGCCGGCCTGCGCCACGGCCTGGCTGACGATGACCGTGATGTCCGACTGCGAGAGCTCGGTGCTGGCGACGGGGCCAACGAGCCAGCCGTCGGGAACACCGGCGGCCATTCGCGGGCTATCGATGGGCGCGACCACGAACGCGCTGCCCACGAGCGTGCCGGTGCTGGAACCGGGCGGCCGCGTCGTCTGTGCGACGAACGGCAGTTGGATTCCGTCGAGGAGGATGACGCCGGGATCGGCCGGGCGCGGTCCGAACCTCCCGCTGGGGATGCTCGCCACGAAGGCGGCGAACTCCGCCAGGTCGGGCGCGACGCCCGCGACACCCACACCACCGACGACCTGGCCGTCTTTGAAAATCGGGACGCCGCCGCCGGTCACCGACGTGAAATCACTGTCGAGCGTGTCGGGCTTCCCCGTCGCGATCCCGGTTCCGCAGCCGCGGGCGTCGGCGGCGTTGCACGGGAGACCGTTGAGCGATGTCGACGGGGCGACGGCCTGGCCGGGATTGAAGTCCGGCGTTGCCGGCGGCGACGTCAGCGGACAGCCACGATTCGTGTTCTCGATGCCGTAGAGGGCACCGTTCGGCTTGTTCGTGATCCCGGGTGGGAAATGGACACCGCTGATGAAGCGAACGGTCCGAGACGAGAGCGGCGCCTGGTCGTTGCTGAAAAACGAGGCGGTCCGAGCCAGCGAGACGGCAAAGTCGTTGGCAACGACCGTCGCTCCGAAGTTTCCGATCACCGTCGCCGGCGCATCGGGCTTGCGCAGCAGGGCCAGGACCTGCCCTTCCCGGTCGGTGACCGCGATGACCATCGTCGTCGCGTCGATTGCTTCGGCCGCCCGGCGCGCGATATCGTTGACGTCCGCCGCCGTCAGGAACGCGTTGTCGGTGCGGTGCTCCGAGGCGATGACCGCGCCCAGGTCGGCGCGATTGCTCACCCGCTCGGTGTGGCCCCCCTGATTGCACCCGGCGCAAGCGAGCGCCAGGAGCACGAAGAATCGCCTCACGCGAGCGCCTTGAAGGCGTGATTGCAGCATCCTGCGAACAGGCGACGTCACCGCCGCAGCACCCGAGCCCGCCTCCTCCGGTGAGAGGAACTGCCGCGACGCAACGAATTCATAGCGCCTCGTCGGTCAGCCTGTCAAGAATTCGATCGCCCTTAACAGACGTGGTGACTTTGGACTTGACCGATTTGTCCACCAGCGCTATTCCTCTGGCACCGTGGAACGGCTGTTCGGTTCCACCCAGACTTCGGACCGACCCGCAATGGTTCCCCCGTTGAGGATGTGATGAAAAAAGAGCGACCGATTTTCCGACGTGCGGACGAATCGCTCGATGACGCCATCCATTCGCCGGCCCCAGGACAACGTGTCCCGATCCTGCTCCTGCTCGTCGCGACCCTGGGACTCGCGTACGAGGCCATCCTCCTCTTCACCTCCTTTCTGGCGCCGTACCGCTTTCCGATCCCATACGCCGTCCCGATCTTCGACACACCGTTCGTGCTGGTGGCCACTGGCATCGGCTATCTCTGCCTGGAGCGCCACCGGATGCGCCAGGACTTCCAGTCGGCGGCCATCGGCATGTCGCTCTGGGTGGCCGCGCTGCTGGCGGCCGGCCACATCCTGACGCAGCCCGATTACCCCGGCACGCCGAGCCTGGACCCGGGCGTCGCCCCGTATCTCTTCTTCGCCAGCTACCTCGCAGCCCTGACCGGTGTCGGACTCGGCGCTCACTTCGCCGATCGTCAACTGCCCCTCACGGATCGCGGTCGGTGGACGATCGTCGCGGGTTGCATCGCTGTCTGTACCGTCATGGCTCTGGTGGTGCTCCTCGTCCACCCGCTCCTGCCTTCCCTGGTCATGCAACCGGGCCGGCTCACGCCGTTCGCGGTCTGGACGGGCGGCGGACTCAACGGAGTCGTGGCAGTGTGGGCGCTCTGGAGTTGGCGACGTCGCCTGAGGGCGTCCGGCTCGCAGCACGGGTTCGTGAACCTTCTGGCGCTGGCGGCCTTCATCTGGGTGCTGGGGCTCATCGGCTTCCTGCTGTTTCCGTACCGGTACGCCGTCAGCTGGTACCTGGCCGGAGTCGCGCGTCCGATCGGCGTCCTCGTGATCTTCGTCGCCCTGCTGCGTGAGCAGGTGTGGCTCTATAGCGAGGCGCGCGCGCGTCTGCGCGATTTGGGACAGCTCAATCAGGCCGGTCAGGCGCTCGTCACCAGCCTCGACGCGAGCGAGATCATCCGGACGATTGTCGCCAAGGGGTTGACGATCATGCGGGCCGATGCGTCGATCCTGTTTCGGCTCGACACCCGCGCCCAGGTGCTGCGCGGCGTCACGAGCTGCGGGTCGGCCAGCCTGCGTGTCAACGACCTCGAGCTGCCAATCGGGCGGGGCGCGTCGGGCGTGGCCGCCCTCGAGCAACGACCAGTGTGGACCTCGAACGTCCACACCGACGCTGCGCTACGCCTCCCGGCCCATGTCGGGGTGCGGTTGGCGAGAGAAGAGTTGACCGCCATTCTCGCCGTTCCCCTCCTCGCGCAGGGCGGCCAGGTGTTCGGGTCGCTGTCGGTCCTCTATCGCGAGCCGAGGACGTTCGCCAGAGCGGATGTGGAGCTTCTCTCGGCGTTCGGCGCCCAGGCCTCCGTGGCCCTGGAGAATGCCGGGGCCTTCGACCGCCTGGCGCTTCAGGCCACGCACAACGCCGCCCTGCAGGGATTTGGTCGGCGCCTGCTGGAGGCCGCGACCGAAGCCGAGGTTGTCGACGACGCGGTCAACACGACGCACCAGCTCTTGCACGCCGACAGCGTGGCTCTGTTCGTGAGCTCCGGCGGTCATCTCCGGCTGGCGGCGGGGCTGGGCTGGTGGCGCGATGCCGCGGAGATCGACACCGCTGGCATCGAAGCGTTCGCCGGGTCCGCCCTCGCTCGCGAGGAGACGATCGAGGTCGAGGACCTCACACTTGCACCACGCTTCTCTATCACGAACGACCTCGAGAAGCAGGGCGTGCGCTCGGTCATCATGGCGCGGTTGGATGGTCAGGAGCAGCCGCTCGGTGTGCTCATGTCCTGCAACCGGACACCTCGCCGCTTCACCGACGAGGAAACACGCGTGCTCACCAGCCTCGTCCACCAGATCGCGGTGGCTCTGGACAGAGCACGCGTCTATGCCGAGCTCCGAAACAACCTGCATCGACTCCAGGAGACCCAGGCCCAGCTCATGCAGGCCGATAAGCTCACGGCCCTCGGCACGCTGCTGTCGGGTATGGCCCACGAGCTCAACAACCCGCTCTCCACGATCCACCTGTCGGTCGAGCTCCTCAGGCGCAAGGGCTTCCTGGACCCGTCACTGACCGCGCGCGTGGAGATCATCGGAACGGCATGCGCGCGCGCTTCACGAATCATCCGCGACCTGCTGGTCTTCGCGCGCCGAGATCCTCCCGAGCGGCGGCGGGTGGATCTCCGCGAAGTCATCGAGTCGACCCTCAATCTTCAGGCGCCGCAACTCGAGCTCAACAAGATTCGTCTCGTCACCAGTCTCGAGCCGGCCGCACCCATCTGGGCCGATTTCAACCAACTTCAGCAAGTCTTCCTCAACCTGTTCAGCAACGCCATTCACGCCATGAAGACGGCGCGCGGCCACGGCACGTTGACCGTGAGATCCGTGCCGCGGGGATCCGAAGTGCTCGTGGAGGTCGAGGACGACGGCCCCGGCATTCCTTCCGAGCACCTGGGCCGAATCTTCGATCCGTTCTTCACGACGAAGGCCGCGGGCTCGGGCACCGGCCTCGGCCTGAGTCTGGCCATTGGCGTCGTCGAGGCCCATGGGGGCCGTATGCACGCCGAAAACTTGCGGGGCACAGGGGCGCGCTTCTCGGTGTACCTGCCGATTGGGGACGAGGCAGAGGCCGCGCCGGCCGAGGCGCCGGCGCACCCGTTACCGGCCGTGGCCGCCGCCGACGTTCTGGTGGTCGAGGACGAGGATTCGCTACGGGGATTGCTCACCGAGGTCATTCATGGCCTCGGCCATCAGGTCGTGGAGGCGACGACTGGCGAAGAGGCACTGGCGCGGCTCCAGCGAGAATGGGCCTATGACCTGGTCATGCTCGATCTGCGTCTTCCGGATGTGGACGGACAGGTCGTCTGGCAGCGTGCCCTCGCTTCCCATCCCGGGCTGGCTAACCGCTTCGTGTTCATGACAGGCGACATCATGAGCGCCGAGACCCAGGGCTTCCTCGACGACACCGGGCGGCCCTTTCTCATCAAGCCCTTCACGATGGAGCAGGTTGGACGCGTGGTCAGCGAGGTGCTGGCCGCCCGGTCGTAGGCCCGATCAAGGAGCCGTCCCGTTGAAATAGCTCAACGCCTTGGCCCACGCCTGCAGGCCGATGAGAGAGCCCACGGTCTGGGCGGTCGTGTTGTCGTCCTCGAAGTGGATGCCGCCGTAGAGACGTGACAGCCCCGCCTCGTTCGCCGCATCGCTGAACGTCCCGTAGAAGAATGTCGTCGGCACAAGAGGGATCCCCAGCTCCACGCGACCGAAGCCCGCCGGCAAGACGGTCGAGAAGCCGAAGAAATCGTCGCCCGTGAACAGCCACAACACGGTCGCGCTCGAACGCGAGAACACCGAATGACCCGAGAAGTAGCCCGGGAACGATGGCGTCAAATTGGTGCCGGGGTTGTAGGGCGACCACTTTCCCCCTGAGATGTGCTCGATCGGCCGGCCGGGGCCGCCCCAGGCCAAGATGTTCTGGCCCTGTTTCGCGAAACGGATCGCCGTGATGGGACGCACGCCGTTGTACTTCCGCTTGATGTGCCAGGCCACGATCCCCGCGTCGAACGACGCGTTGTGCATCGCGAAGAACATCTTCGCGTCCTGATCGATCATGTGGTTGTCGCGCTGCGAGACGAACTGCGCGAAGAGTCCCCAGTGCCCCGGCGGCAGCTCGGACGACGGGCCGTCGGCCCAGTACTCGACGATGAGCTTGCGCCCGATATCCAGGCTCCTGCTGTACTGGATCATGTTGTTGACGTCGGTTTGATACTGACCGGAGTTCTTTGCGTAGTCCGGCGGCGGGATCGTCAGGAGGTCATCGAACTGGTCGGCCGACGTCAGCGCGAACGGCGTCACCCGTTCCCAGTGGGCGGCGATGAAGACTTGAATTCCTGGACACGTTTCTTCTGTCCCAAGCCCGGAATCCAGGCACGCCTGGCCATTGGAAAAGATCAGCGGCTGCCACTGATTCGGATCCACGATGTCCTGGCGTTCACACACCAGGACCAGTGGGTTGCAGTAACCCATGAGGGAATTGACCGGCACGTAAGGGTCGTAGTCTGCCGCGATGTAGTCGGAATATGCTCCCGTCCGGTCCGGATTCGCCGACGTTTGCCCATAGGCCGTGGCCGCGCATGGCAGCGGCCACGGTGTGGGCATCGGACACGGCGCCGGCGTCAGGTCCCCGTACTGGTTCGAGCCGTCGTTGCGCCGGGCATCGATCACAGCCTGCGCGGCGATGTTCCCGATGCCTGCCGGCGTGGTCGGATCGGAGCTCCGGCAATCATCGTCGGTGACACACGCCTCGTCCAGGCTGTACCCGTAGCCGAGGAGCACCGCGTTCAGCCGCACGCTGGGCTGCGCCAGGGGCGCCGGCAGCGAGCCGTCCGGATACAGGTTCCGCAGACAGCGATACGCGGCAAAGCTGATCGCTTTGGCCTTGTTGTCGTCGGTGTGCTCTTCAGTCGGTTGACGCCGGCTTCCACCGGTATCGGTCGTGGCGACGGCGACGTCGTCGTACGCGGCCCACACGTCGTACATGCACGTGTGTGCGATGGCCAGCGCCCGTGCCACCATCGGAGGCCCATTGCGTAACGACTTGCTCAGTCGCACCTCGGCGAGGGCGGCCGCATTCCAGTCGCTCACGACGGTTGCCCAGGCGGAAGCCGCCCAGACCAAGACTCCGGCGAAGGTCGTCACCCTGATCATCAAGCGCAACAGCATGGTGTTCTCCAACTTAGATCCGGACGATGGTGAAGGAACACCCGTCCTGACGTGAAGGCGGCCAGACGCGTTGCGGCGAGGCTACGACACGCGCTATCGCCAGATCAACGATGCGCTCGCCCGCAAGAATCGCGGCTGATTGGATCATCGCCGCGAAGGCGAGCCCTCCGAGCGCCACGGTCAGGTCGTCACCTCCTTTCAGGCCGTGTTTACGCGGCGCGGACGCCGCCTCCCGCCGCCACGCCGCGCCTGCTCGTCAGAATTTCGGGTTGTGGATGGTGGTGGATTTGTGGACAAGCTGACTGGCCGAGCATGAAGTCGTTCTGATAGGCTACGACACGGCCATGGCCACGGCTCAGCTCGAGATCGCGCCGCTTCATCCCTCGCTCGGCGCCGAGATCACCGGCGTCGACCTCGGCCAGCCAATCGACGAGCCGACGCGGCAGGCGCTGTCACGCGCCCTGGCCGACCACCTGGCGCTGGTATTTCGCGATCAGACGCTGACGCCGGCGCAGTATCTCGCCGCCGCGTCGGTGTTCGGCCCGCCGATGGAGCAGCATTACTCTCAGCACAACATGCCGGACTTCCCGCTCATCGGGCTGATCTGGCACCGCAACGGCCAGCAGCCCGCCGAGCAGTGGCACACCGACCACACGAATCGCGAGCGTCCGCCGTCGGCGACGATCCTGTACGGCGTGGAGATCCCGTCGGCGGGTGGCGGGACCAGCGTGGCCAACATGCGCGCCGCCTACGCCGCGCTTCCCGCGGCCGAGCGCCGGCGGCTCGATGGGCTGACGACGTTCAACAGTCTCGACAGCGGCCGCACCGACACCCGGCAGGAAGATCGGGACAAGTACGCCAAGCCCATCGAGCACCCGATGGTCCGCACCCACCCCGTGCACGGATCGCGCGCCGTCTATTTCCACATCTCGAAGACCACACACATCAGCGGCATGGCGGCGGAGGCCAGTCGGGCCTACATGGCGGACCTCCTCGAGCGGATGATCCGGCCGGAGATCGTCTATCACCACGCCTGGCGCAAGGGCGACGTGCTGGTCATCGACGACCGCGCGACGATGCACCGTGCTCACGGCGACTACGATCGGCAACAGAGTCGCGTCCTGTGGCGGATCATCGTCGAAGGTGATCGCCCACGGCTCGACCGTCCGCGGCCCGTCTGAATCGATCCGCCGTCGTGGGCAAGCGGAGTGCCGCCGTGTTAACGCGGAAGACCATCGCCAAGGAGTTTCTCCTGGGCGCCGTGAGGATCACCACCGCCGCCGCCGCCCAGAAAAATGGCGGCCAAGCTTCAAGTCACGAGAACTGAACGCCTTCGAATCTCAGCGCTCGCATGGCACTCGGCGTGCAACCTCCTCCTCGCATTGCGGCTTCAGGTTTGGAAAAGGAGAGTGCATGACACGATTCTGGTACACCAAGCGAGCGAAGTTCGGCAATCAGCGCGGTTTCACGCTCATCGAGCTGATGATCGTCGTCGCGATCATCGGTATCCTGGCCGCCATCGCCGTTCCGCTCTACGCCAACATGCAGGCGCGGGCGCGGGTAGCGAAGGCCCAGGCTGACATCCGGGGTATGGCCTCGGCCGTCACGGCCTGGGCGGCGCACATGGGGACGTTGCCGAGCGTGCTGGGGCTGCTCACCGCGATCGCCACCAGTCCGCAGAACATCACGGCCGGTCCGTTCATGGCCGCGATCCCGACGCCGCCCAGCACGGTGTGGGGCACTGCGTACAACTATGCGATCAATGCCGCCCTCGGCACGTTCACGATTTCGGCCGCGGGCGACGGCGCGACGGTGTCAGCGCCCTAGGGATGCAGGTCAATTGCGCCCTGGAGGTCAGATCGGTGGTCAAAGCGGTGACGCATAACATGAGCCAGAAGCCGTTTGCGTGCAAGGTCTGCGGCAATCTCATCTCGTGTGGCGAGGGACACTACCGCGCTGGCGTCCAAGGGATCCACGTCGCGTGCTACGAGAAGCTTCAGACAGGGCCGCCGGTCCTCGGCGCGCCGTTCGCAACGGTGACCCAGCCGCGCCGTAGATCGAACTCCAGCGGCACGGTGCCGACGTGGAGGGAGAGGCTCCCGGGAGTGGCCGTGACGGCGTCCGACTGCTGTCCAGAATATTGAGGTCGATTAGAGGCGCCGGCGCGTAGAAGCGCCGGCGCGCTACTTCTGCTCTCGTAGCCCTTGCTCGATCCGGCTTCGAATTGCCTCGGCGGCAGAACTGCGTGGGGCTGGTGGGTTCGACGGAGCGTCACCGCCCATGCGCTCGGCCAGCAACAGCGTCAGCAGCGCCTCCATCACGTTGCCGGTGCTCGGCGTCCCGTTACCACCGCCTTCGACTATGGTTCACCAGCCTCGCCGGATGCAGCGGCAAGTGGCCAACAGTCGACCGCGGCGGTACGCTGCGCCCAAGGAGGTAGTCCCAATGGGCAACCCATTCGTGCACGTGGAGCTGCACACCAACGATGTCAAGCGGGCGCGCGAGTTCTACTCGAAGCTCTTCGAGTGGAAGCTCAAGGACGAGCCGATGCCGGGCGGAGGCGCGTATACGATGATCGAGGTCGGCACGGGCACCGGCGGCGGCATGACGATCAATCAGGCGCCGGGCACGCCGTCGCATTGGATGGCCTACGTCGGCGTCGACGACGTCCGCGCGTCCACCAAGAAGGCGAAAGACCTGGGCGCCAAGGTGGTCGTGGACGTCATGGAGGTCGGAGAGCACGGAACGATGAGCGTCATCACCGATCCCACCGGCGCCGCGATCGCGATGTGGCAGCCGAAAGGCAAGTAAGGCGACGACCGCTATTTCTGCCGGCGCGAGGATGGCCGACGCGGCGAGCGCGCCGCGCGGGCCGACGCACCGTCCTCGATCTCGATGCCGAACACCGCGGACAGGCGGTTGGCGGCGATGCGCTTGCCCTCGGCCGGGCGCCCGCGAGCGACAACGCCGGCGGTGGCGGAGTCGATCAGCTCCGCCTGGTCCGCCTGGCGCAGCTCGAAGAACAGCTCCGGCCGCGCGTCCAGCCGGATGGCCACGCCGTACAGGACCGCGGCGACGTGCTTGCACACCTCGGCGGAATCCGGGCACGAGCAGTCGAGCTCCAGTTCCCGCGGCTCGGGGAATAGCCCATCCTTCGGGTCGGTCAGGACGGCCAGCACCTCGCTCGACAACTCGCCACGTAGCAGGCCGATGAGCGAGCCGATGCGCCCGGTACAGCGCGTGACGACGCGCCGCCAGCGCGTCTTCGCGAGCGGCGCCATTCCGATCGTCACCCGGTACAGCTCGGTGCCGGCCACGTAGGCCTCCACTCGTCCGCGCCCGATCGCCAGGTCCAGCACGGAACCGTTCCTCAGGTACGCGCGGCCGCGCGGCAGGCGGTTGGCGAGGTCGGCGTAGCGCTCGAGGTTGTCGGCCCAGGCCTGGCCCCAGAACGTCGCCGCGAGCTGCCGCTTGCGATGCGCGAGCACGACGGGCTCGGCCGTGCGCTTGCTCTTCTTCAGCAGCTTGGCGAGCGCCAGCATCCCGCGCGCCTTCTTCTGCCCGACAGAGATGTATGGCGGGTAATAGTCCCAGCCGCCGGAGCCGTACCAGGCCATAGCGTTCTTATCTCACGCTTCGGCCGTGGCCCGGCGTAGATCGAGAGCCACCATCGCCATCAGCTCCTTGTCGCTCATCTCCGTCAGCAACGTCTCGGCGCCGCCCTCGAGCACGCCGCGCGCCATGGCCTGCTTGTCCTCGATGAGCCGGTCGATGCGCTCCTCCACCGTGCCGCGGCAGACGAGCTTGTGCACGAGCACGTTCCGGTGCTGGCCGATGCGGTAGGCGCGGTCGGTGGCCTGGTCCTCGACCGCGGGGTTCCACCACCGGTCGAAGTGCACCACGTGCGAGGCGGCCATGAGGTTGAGCCCGCTGCCGCCGGCCTTCACCGAGAGCACGAAGAACGGCACCGAGGGATCCTCCTGGAAGCGACGGACGAGGCCACCACGGGCACGGACCGGCGTGCTGCCGTGGAGCACCACGCCGGGACGGCCGAAGAGATCGCCGAGAAACCCGGCCAGCGGCTCGGTCGCCTCGCGGAACTGGGTGAACACGAGCATCTTTTCGTGCTTCCCCGCCACTGGCTCGACGATCTCGCGCAGACGCGCCAGCTTGCCGCTCCCGGCCTCGTCCCACGTGCCCTCGCCCAGCCAGTGCGCGGGATGGTTGCAGATCTGCTTGAACCGCATCAGGTAGGCGAGCACGAGGCCGCGCCGCTCGATGCCCTGGACCAGCCCGGCGATGGCGCGCTCCAGCTCGTCGACCGTCTTCTGGTAGAGCGCGGCCTGCCGATTCGACAGCAGGCAGAACGCCTTCACCTCGGTCTTGTCCGGCAGGTCGGCGACGATCGAGCGATCAGTCTTGAGCCGGCGCAGCATGTACGGCTGGATCAGGCGCCGCAGCGGCGCGTAGCTCTCCTCCGGACTGCTGGCCAATCGCTTGACGAAGGCCGAGAACTCCCGCGCCGAGCCGAGCAGGCCCGGATCGAGGAAATCGTAGATCGACCACAGATCACCCAGGCGGTTCTCGACAGGCGTGCCGGTGAGCGCGATGCGCGCGTGCGCCTTCAACGCCTTCACCGCCTGCGTCTGCCGGGCCCCGGGATTCTTGATCGCCTGCGCCTCGTCGAGAACGACGAGCGACCAGTCTCTCGCGCGCAGCGCCTCCGCGCGCGCCAGCGTGCCATAGGTCGTCATCACGAGATCGGTCCCGCGAAGGTCGGCGCTCGCCAAATCGGCCAGCTCACGCGCAGGCATACCCGAGGGATGTGCCAACAGCGTCGTCAGCGCCGGCGCGAACCGCTCGATCTCGGCCTGCCAGTTGGCGAGCAGCGAGGCCGGCGCGATGAGGAGATGCGGCGGCTCGTCGCCGCGCGCGCGGCGCTTGCGCAGCAGTAGCAGCGCCAGCACCTGGATCGTCTTCCCGAGTCCCATGTCGTCGGCCAGGCACACGCCGAGCCGCAACGACGATGCAAACGCCAGCCACGACACACCCGACTTCTGGTAGGGCCGCAGCGTCCCGCGGAGATCGGCGCCCGGGTCGGCGGCGACGAGCCCGGCCGGCCCGCGGAGCGACTCGAGCGTGCGCGCGAGCCACGCGCCTGCCTCGACGCGCGACCACCCCTCGCCCGCTGCCAGCGCGCCAGCCTCGCGGTCGTTCCGCGCGACGCCGGCCAGTAGTCGCATTCCCTCGAGGAAAGAGAGCCCGCCTTGCTCAGCCTCACGACGCACGCGCTCCCAGTGAGCGAGCACCTCGCGGAGCCGCTCGCGGTCGAGCTCGACCCACTGCCCCCGCAAGCGCATCAGCCCGCCCGACGACGCCATGAGCTGTCGCACCTCGGCATCGGTGAGCCGCTCGTCGCCCAGCGCGACGGCGACCGAGAAGTCGAGCAGCGCATCCATCCCGAGGGCGTTCGGCTTCTTCTCGCCCACACGCACGGCCACTTCCGGGCGCGGTGGGCGCCGCGCACGCCACCAGTCGGGCACGCGCACGACGACTCCCGCCGCCTCGAACACCGGGATGGCCTGCAAGAATCGGTGAGCCTCGGTCGGCGTCCACGCCATCGCTTCGTAGACGGCGCCCGAGTCGACCATCTCGGCCAGCCACGGCACCTGCTCGGCGGCGCGCTGCAGGGGTACCAGCAGATGGAGCAGCGCCCGTCGGTCGCCGCGCGCGGACGATTCCTCCAGCGCTCGGGCCAGCGGCCGGTGCTGCACCTTCCCTCCCGCACCGGCGCGTACTGCATAGGTAGCGAGGAACGCGAAGGGGTGCTCCTCGTCGCTGCGGTTCTCGGCCAGATGCAGGCAGACCTTGCCGACGACGTGCCACGACGGATGGCGCGCGTGGAGCCACGCGGCGACGGGCCCGCGGTGCGCGCGGATCTCGTCGGCGAAGGCTCGGTTGATCTCGGCCCAGCGCGCCGCTACCCAGTCGGCGTTGACGTATTCGGCGCCGTCCATGGGAGGTACGGCGTCAGCCAGCCGCGCGCGTTCGTCCGGCGGACAGTCGACTTCCACGCGCTCGCGCCGTTCCTCGAGGTCCGGCACCGCGCAGACCCGCGCCACGAACGCGCGTCCCACGTCGCGCAGGAACGCCAGCGGAGGCGCGAGGAGGGCGTCGAGCTCTGTCGCGCCGAGATCGAGCAGCGCATGACCGGGGCCACGCTCGACGGCACGCGCGATGCGGGCGCGCGCGGCCGGCGCCAGGCCGTCGCTCGCGTCGTCAAAATCGGACGCGGTATCGAGAAGCAGCGCCCCGTCGGGCAGGATGGCGACGCGCACGCTAGATGCCGTGCGCGTCCCGTACGCAGTCGGCCTTCATCGACGTCGAGGATACCAGCGGGCGCCGCACGAGCCGGGAGGTGCCCAACGACCGCCGACATATCCGCCTAGGATCGGCCGTGGCCCGCTAGTCGAACTCATACCGTGCGCAGGTCGACGATCGAAACCTCGAGCCTCCGCGTGGAGAGCCTGCGCAGCAAGCGATGGTCGGCGGTGACGAAGGCCGCGTGCTCCCGCTCCGCCAGGGCGAGGTCGACGCAGTCGTAGACCGGGTGCCCGAGGCGCCGCGCGACCCCCATCGCGCGAGGTAACAGTGGCGCGGTCGGGCGCAGATCGATCCCGCTGCGTCTCACGAGGTCGAACGCGGCGTCCGCCTCGCGCGAGGATATCTCCCTGGCCGTGCTCTTTCGCCAGAGACGACCACCGAGATCTTCGCGTAGCGACGGCGGCGCCGACCGCTGTGAAACATGATATGCCGCGACGGATGAAAACGATCAGCGTTCGCGATCTGCGTCAGCGATGGCCCGAAGCGGAGGCGCGCCTGCAGGTCGAGAAGGAGATCGTGATCACCCGTGACGCCAAGCCGGTCGCCAAGCTCGTGCGGATCGATGATCGCCCGAAACCGCGAAAGCGGTTCGATCCCG
>QHTB01000049.1 GCA_003220615.1 Candidatus Rokuibacteriota bacterium | reverse complement strand
AGCCCGGCGGTCGACTCAATTTCGGACGGGCGTTCAGCGCGCGCCGATCGTCGAGTGTGGCGCAGGCGCGCGCTGCGCGCGCGGTCTACGCGTTCGCGGCCGGCACGCTCGTGTACGGACTTTCTTATTACCGCCCCGGCTTGAGCCGGATCTCCTCGTACGGATACGAGAACGCGTGGCCGGGGATGAGGCCGAGCGCCGACTGCTCGAGGCGCGGCCCGTGGCCGCTGAGGAAGGCGGGCTCGAGGATCCGCTTCTTCGGATCGAGCTCGACCGCTTGCTCGCGGAACAGCCCGTCGATGTCCGGATAGCCGCCGTAGGATCGGATGCCGCCGGTGATGACGAACGCCTCGATGCGCGTGGCGGCGTTGCCGGCCGCGGCGCTGCCGGGCCGGACGAGCTTCTTGAAGCTCTTTTCCTGATCGCCCTTGTAGAACGCGGCGCGCTCGAGCGGGCGGAGCTTCACGCGAATGCCCACCGCCACGAGATTGTTGACGACGATCTCCGCCGTCCCCGTGTACACGGCGTCGGTGGTCAGCTCACCGGCGTCGAAGCCGCGCGGATAGCCCGCCTCGGCCAGGAGCTTCCTGGCCTGGGCCGGATCGTGGGGATAGAGGGGCGGCGGCCAGAAGAACTCGAAGGCGTGGGGAATGATGCTCGCGCTGATCCGGGCGAAGCCCAGATACTCGGCGTCGTTGATGGCCTTGCGGTCGATGGCGAGGTTGGCGGCCAGCCGCACGCGCCGGTCGTGCCACGGCGATTTCGGATCCCATTGCTCGGTGAAGTTGATCCACTCGGTGAACGTCGGCGAGGTGGCCTTGAGCGTGAGGCCGGGCGTCCGCCGCAATTCCTCGGCGAGCGGGCCGCGGATCGAGTAGGCGATGTCCGCTTCGCCGCGCTTCAGCATGGCCAGGCGGGTCGTATCGTCGGGCACGGAGCGGAAGACCAGCCGCTTCACGCTGGGCGTCTTGCGCCAGTAGCTCTCGTTCGCCTCCAGCACCAGCTCGACGCCCGGGTTGAACGACACGAAGCGATAGGGCCCGGCGCCCACCGGCGCCTTCTTGAAGCCGTCGTCGCCGACGCGCTCGATGTAGCGTTTCGGGACGATCCACGCGGCGCCCGTCGCCGGTGTCGCGTAGAACGTCATGAAGTCCGGCCACGGCTGCTTGAGCCGGATGCGCACGCGCTGCGGATCCACCACCTCGACGCCGGCCACGCGCGCCTTCAACGTCGAGGCAGCGCCGCCCCGGTAGCGCTCGAGCGAGAACTTCACGTCCTCGGCGGTGACCGGGTCGCCGTTGTGGAACTTCACGCCCTTGCGCAGGACGAAGTCGTAGGCGAGGCCGTCGCGCGACACGCTCCACGACTCGGCCAGGCTCGGCGTCATCGGATTGCTGGGCATCGGCTTCACGAGCGCGTCGTGCATCGCGTACAGCATCATGAACGGCGTGATGACGGCCGGCGTCTCCGCGGGGTCGAACCACGCCGGCGCGAGCGAGACGTGGACCGCCCACGTCACCTCGCCTTCCGGAGCGGCGCCGACAGACGCGGCGAATCCAGCCACGAGCACAACGACGGCGACGGCGAGGACAACGGGGCGCGCCATCGACGAGACCGGGCTCAGCCTGACCGGCGGAGCTTCGGGTCCCAGGCGTCGCGCAGGGTATCGCCGAAGAGGTTGAACCCGAGGACAGCCAGGCTGATCGCCAGGCCGGGGAACACCGCCAGCCACGGCGCCTGCTCGAAGAACGCGCGGCCGGTCGTGCTCAGCATGAGGCCCCACGACGGCTCGGGGGGCTGGGTGCCGACGCCGAGGAAGCTCAGCGAGGCTTCGATGAGGATCGCGTTGCCGAACCAGATCGACGCGATGATCAGGATGGGCGCGGTCACGTTGGGCAGGATGTGGCGGACGATGATCCGCAGATGGCGACAGCCCATCGCCTGGGCCGCCTCGACGTAGCGGTTCTGCTTGGCCGACATCACGGCCCCGCGCACGATCCGCGAGTTCCCGGGAATGATCACGATCGCGATCGCGATCATGGCGTGGGTCGTGCTCGGGCGCAGGACGGACACGATGGCGAGCGCCAGCAGCAAGCCGGGGATGGCCTGGATCGCGTCCATGATCCGCTGGAGCATCATGTCGAGCCGGCCCTCCCAGTAGCCGGAGACGAGACCGATGAGCATGCCGACGATCGTGCCGATTCCGACCGCGAGGAGCCCGACCCATAGCGAGATGCGGCTGCCGTAGATGACGCGACTCAGGACGTCGCGCCCGATGTCGTCCGTGCCGAAGGGATGGGCCCGGCTCGGCGCCGACAACCGAATCTCGGGCTGAGGAGCGAGCGGATCGTACGGCGCGACGACATCGGCAAACGTGGCCGTGAGCGCCAGCAGCACGATGATCCCGGCCGACGCGACGCCGAGCGGGTTGCGCCTGAGCGCGGTGACGAGCTCACCGAGCCAGCCCTGGCCCTCGGCGACGGGCTCGCCGGCAAACGTGGAGGTGCGCGCGATGGCCAAGGGCGGCTCAGTGGTACCGGATGCGCGGATCGAGCCACGCGTACATGAGGTCGACCATGAGGTTGAGGCTCACCAGCGCGCCAGCCACGAGCATGACGTTGGTCTGCACGACGGGATAATCCCGGAACAGAATCGCCTCCACGGTCAGGCGGCCCATCCCGGGCAGCGCGAAGATCGTCTCCACGATCACCGTTCCGGCCAGAAGCGTTCCCAGCTGGCCACCCACGATCGTGACCACGGGAATGAGCGCGTTTTTGAGCGCGTGCTTGTAGACGACGATGCGGCCTTCGAGGCCCTTGGCCCGGGCCGTGCGCACGTAGTCCTCGCGGAGCACTTCGAGGACGGTCGAGCGCGTCATGCGCATGGTGGCCGCCGACAGGCGGAAGCCGAGCACGGCGGCCGGCAGCAGGAACTGCTGCAGGTTTCGCGTCGGCGACTCCCAGAAGCTGACGTAGCCGATGGACGGGATCCAGCGGAACCAGATGGCGGCGAACGTGATGACGAGCGTGCCGAGCCAGAAGTCGGGCAAGGAGAGCCCGGAGACCGCGACCACGCGTCCCGCGTAGTCCGCCGGCGTGTTCTGCCGGGTGGCCGAGAGGATCCCGATCGGGACCGCGATGACCAGACCGAGGATGAGCGCGAGCGTGGCGAGCTCGAGCGTCACCGGGATGGACTTCTTCAAGCTCGTGGCGATGGGCTCGCCGGTGAAGATCGAGTCGCCGGGACGGAAGCTCACCATCTGCCACAGCCAGAGCGCGTACTGCTCGACGTACGGCCGGTCGAGCTGGAGGTCGCGCCGCAGCTTGGCCAGCTCTTTCTCGCCCACGTTGCCGGACTCCGCCATCAGGGCGGTCAGCGCGTCGCCCGGCATGACCCGCATCAGCCCGAACACGATCAGCGACGAGAGCAACAGCACGGGGACGGCCAGCAGAAGCCGCCGGAGGACGTACTTGTACATGGCCGGCCCGCGCGCTCCGCTACTTCTCCATCCAGGCCCGGGCCAGCGACGGCGAGCCGTAGCCGTCGGTCCGCCGCATCGCGACCGCCGCCATGTTTCGGGCGTGCGGCTGGAAGACCAGGAACCCGTTGTCGTAGGGCATCCACATCCTGAGCACCTGGTCGTACTCGCGGTCGACGATCTTCTTGGCGATGAGCCGCTGCTCGGCCTTGTCCGGCGTTCGCCGCAGCTTCGTCGTCAGCTCGTCGATGACGGGATCGTTGACGCGGAAGAAATTCTTGGTCGATCGGGAGTGCATGTACATGTAGGTCCGCTCGTCGAGGCCGACGGCGTGGCCCGACTGGAATCCCCACGACATCCCGTCCCACTTGCTCTCGACGTAGCGGCCGTAATAGGTCGTGTAGTCGAGCTTGGTGATCTTCACGTTGATGTTGAGGTTCCTCTTGAGGTCGTGTTGCACGAGCTGCACTTCCGACGTCATCTGCGGGAAGTACTCGTAATAGAACAGTGTCGTCTCGAAGCCGTTCGGGTGACCCGCCTCGGCCAGCAGCTTCTTGGCGTCGGCAGGACGGTATTGCCACCACGGCCCCAGATCCTTCGCCGTGGGCGGGGTGTCCTGGTAGTAGATGTATGGCACGCCCCAGCCGAGGATCCCGTGGCCCTCGAACACGGTGTCGACCATCTTCTGTCGATCGATGGCCATCGAGACGGCGCGCCGGACCCGCACGTCGTTGAACGGCGCCCGGTCCTGGGCCAGCGCCAGACCGAAGGGCGCCAGCGTGTTGTGGTACGCCTGCACGACGGTGGCGGGGTTGGTCTTGATGATCGTCTCGACCTCCGAGGGGCTCGCCACCCAGATGAAGTCGGCCTGGCCGGTGCGGAACGCAGCCAGACGAGTCGCCGCGTCCGGCGTCGACAGGATCACGTACTCGTCGACGTACGGCCGGCCCTTGTCCCAGTAGTCGGGGTTGCGCTGCAGCACCACGCGGACCTTGCGGGTGTGCTCCTTGACGATGTAGGGCCCGGTCCCGATGAGGCGCTTCTTCAGATCGCCGTCCTCTTCGAGCACCTCACGCGAAAAGATCACGGTGACCGGCTCGGCGACGTTCTGCGGGAACAGCGTGTTGGGCGTCTTCAGATGGACGCGCAGCGTGTGCTTGTCCGGCGTCTCCATCCCTTCGATTTCCTGAAACGTGAACGCCTGCACGCCTTCCTTCGCGTACTGCTCGAAGCAGTACTTGACGTCGGCGGCGGTGAGCTCGCGGCCGTTGAGCGGCGGCAGGTTCTGCCACTTCACGCCCTGGCGCAGCTTGAACGTCCACACGCGGTGATCGGGGCTCGCCGCCCACGACTCGGCCAGATCGCCCTTGAGGCTCATGTCGCCCGGGCCGCTCGCCTCGTCGGTGAACGCGTACCGCACGAGGCGGTTGCTGGTCAGGCCTGCGAACTGATATAGACCGACGGATTGAGTCAGCCGGGGATCGATCACCGGTGGATCCCAGGCCGAGGCCCGTGTGAGCGTGCCGCCCCGCTTGGGCGGCTTGGGACTGGCGGGGATCCAGTCGGGGTACTTCGAGGGCGCAGCGGCGAACGCCGGAGTGCGCCCCGTCGCGACCATGCCCGCCGTGACGGCGAGGCTCCCCCAACTGGCGGCTTTCATGAATTCACGTCGGTTCGATCCACGATCGGCGGGCATTGGGACCTCCTTCGCGGACGCGGTCATGGCTCGAAGTACGACGCGGCGCGACGTCTGTCAAGGGCGATGGAGGAGCAAGCCAGTTGACGACCGTCGAGCGCCGGCGCAGACTCGGCTCATGACGCTGTCGCGAATCGCCGCCGGGCTCTCGCTGATCGTGGCGCTCGATCTCGCGCTCGCTTCGAGCGTCGCGGTCGCCGGCGGTCGCGCTATCGTGGGACGTCCCATCGTGTCGCGTCCGTTCGTATCACATCCGTTCGTGCAGCACCCGTTCGTGCACCGTCCCTTCGTCGCGCGCCCGTTCGTCCAGCATCACGTCTTCCCGCATCACTTCTTCCGGCCCTTCGTGCCTTTCGGCTTCGTCGTGCCGCCGTTCGTTTCATACTACGCGCCGCCCACGTACTACTCGACGCCGACGTATCCCGATCCGTCGTATTACGCCCCGCCGTCCTATTACGCGCCGCCGACTTACGCGCCGCCGGCGTACGCCCCGCCGGCGTACTACGATCCGCCGGTGAGCTACGCCCCGCCGTCGCGAAGCACGATCTCGGTCGCGCCGGTGCCGAACGTCGTCGAATACCCGAACGGGCGGTACGTGCTCCGGGGCGACGGGACCACGACGCCGTACACGTGGGTCTGGATTCCGAACCCTCCGCCGGGTCCGCCGGCCTCGTCACTGACCCCGAGTGATCCGCCGTCCCGTCGCCCGACCTCGCTGTATCGCTGGATCGACGAGCGGGGCGACATCCACCTGACGGATTCGCTGGACGCGGTCCCGAAGAAGTTTCGCGGCCCAGCCAAGGGAACTCAGCTGTAAGCCGTCCGCCCGAGAGCTAGTTGCAGTAGTGCCGCCAGTCCAGCAGAGGCGGCGAGTCGCGGCACAACCGTTTGGCCCCGTTGCACTCCTGTGAGGCGCCGAGTGGAGAGTTCGCACTGTCGCCGAAGCAGCCCGTGATGGCCAGCGCAGCGTAGCGGCGCTCGTTCTCCCGCCAGACGAGCACGGCCAGCGCCGCGATCAAGCTTCCGACGACGATGGCCACCACGATGCCCTGGCGAGACATGCCGGGGCTCAGCGCGCCTCGTAGCCGGGCGAGATCTCCGTCTCCATCTCGGCGGGCGACGCCGAGCGTCCCTCGAAGAAGATCGCGATCTGGTCCCCGAGCGTCCGCTTGCGGTTGATGCGGACGAAGATGTTCCACTCGTCGTGAGCGCCGGCAGAATACGCGGTCGAGGCGCGAAGCGCGTAGTACCTCACGAACGCGCGGCGCGCCTCGGTGTCGCCGGCCACGCGACGAAGCTCGGCGTCCGTGGCGCTGCGAGCGTCCAGCCAGCGGCCGAGGCATCCGGTCACATCCTCGGGGCCGCAGCCGAAGAACGCGCGCATGTCGGCCGGCCCCGTGAAGTGGGCCGAGTCGATGTCGCGGCCGGCGCCGTCGTCGCCGCCGAGGACGCGCGTCCACATCACCATGTACTCGCTGCCTCCCGCGTCCTTGCCGTCCACCTTCGGGAGCTGGTACACGCCGGGATCGATGACCCAGGCCCCGTGGCCGTACATCTTCTCGAGCCGAGCCTTGACCGAGGCGGCGATCGCAAGGTTGACCTTCTCGACTCCGCCGCCCCGAGGGCTGATGGGGGTGCTGGCGTAGATGATGAGGCGGCCGGCCTGGCGCTGGGCGCGGACGTCCTGGCGGATTTTCGCGACGCCGGCCTCGATAGTCGTGGCGAACGCAGGATCGGCGCAGTACTTGAGGCCCACAGGGGTATCGACCAGCGTGCGAGGGGCAGGGCAGGACTGAGCGCCAGCGAGGCCGGCGCACGAGATGACGATCACGAACGCGGCCACGAGACCGCGCACCGCCGTCACGAGTGTGACTCGGCGGTGAGAGCGCGAACCGACGCCGCCTCGCAGCTCACGCCCACGCGGGCGCCGACGTCGAACAGGCGGCGGCGCGCGGGATCGTAGGTCAGGGCCTCGAGCAGCGTGCCCGCCACCTCCACGGCGTACTCGACTTTCTCGCCGAGATACATCCGGCTGCGCACGACGCCGGGCACGACGACCTCGCCCTCAGTGGCCTTGGCCGACTCGGGCACGAGCGTGAGCGACTCCGGGCGGAGGACCAGGAAGAGCCGCTGGCCTGGAGCGTAGGCGTCATCGGTCGCGACGCTCAGCGAGGCGCCCCACAGATCCACCGCCACGCGGCCACCGGTGGCGCCGAGGACGCGGCTCTCGACGAGGTTCACGCGGCCGATGAACTGGGCGACGAACGCCGAGCGCGGCGTGCGGTAGAGCTCCTCGGCGGTGCCCACCTGGGCGATCACGCCCTCTCGCATCACGGCGATCCGGTCCGAGATCGCCATCGCCTCTTCCTGATCGTGGGTGACGTACACGGTGGTGATGGCGAGCTGCCGCTGCAGCCGCGACAGCTCGGCGCGCATCTGGACGCGGAGCTTGGCGTCGAGGTTCGACAGCGGCTCGTCGAAGAGCAGGAGCTGGGGCTCGACCACGACGGCCCGCGCCACCGCCACGCGCTGCTGCTCTCCGCCCGAGAGCTGGTTGGGGAAGCGGCGCTCGTAACCGGGCAGCCCGACCAGCTCGAGCACCTGGCCGACCCGCGCGCGGATCGTGGCCGCGGGCAGTCGCCGCACGCGCAGCCCGTACGCGACGTTGTCGAAGATCGTCAGATGGGGAAACAGCGCGTAGCTCTGGAAGACGAAGCCGATGGACCGCCGGTAGACCATCAGGTCGGTCACGTCCTGCTCGCCGACGTACACGCGGCCCTCGTCGGGCTGCTCGAAGCCGGCGACGACGCGGAGCGTCGTGGTCTTGCCGCAGCCCGACGGGCCGAGCAGCGTCACGAGCTCGCCGGGCTCCACCGTGAGGCTCACGTCGCGGACCGCGGCGAACGCGCTCTGTCCCTCGCGCGTGAAGCTCTTCGAGACGCGCTCGAGCCTGAGCCGGGCGCCTGCGCGCTGCGCGGGGTCAGCCGTCACCATCGCTGGATCATCGACGCGCTACCCGCCGAGCAGCGTGCCTGCGCGACCGAGGCTGCCCGCGTTCAGTCGCCGCATGGCCAGGCCGGCGACGAGCACGGCGAGGTACACGAGCAAGATCACCAGAACCGAGAACGCCGAGGCCTGTCCCAGCTCGAGGTTGGTGATGCCCTCCAGGATGCGGACGGTGACGAGCGACCAGTCGAGCGACACGAGGAAGATCGTTGCGCTGATCGCGGTCATGGCCCGGATGAAGAGCACCGTCATGCCGGCCAGCAATGCGGGGCGCACCAGCGGCAGCACCACGCGCCGGAACGTGACGTCGCGGCGGGCGCCCAGGCTCGCCGACGCTTCCTCGATGGTCGGATCGATCTGCGCGAGCACGGCGGTGGTGGCGCGCGTGCCGGCCAGGCTGTAGCGGAAGACGTAGCAGACGACGAGGATGAACGCGGTGCCGGTCAGCGCCAGCGGCGGGTCGTTGAAGGCCACCAGGTAGGCGATGCCCACGATCGTCCCCGGCAGCGCGTAGTTGATCATCGCGGCGAACTCGAGCGCGCGCCGGCCGGGGAACTGCGTCCGGGCCACCAGGAACCCGAGCACGACCGCGAAGAGCCCGCCCACCGGCATCGAGACGATCGCGATGAAGAGCGTGTCGCGCACCGCCTTGAGGCCGCCGCTGAAGACGTGGGCGTAGTGGGCCAGCGAGAGGCTGTTGTCGGCGCCCAGGCCCCGGACGAGCGAGGCCGCGACGATGATCAGGTAGCAGACGAGGACGAGCGCGACGACGAGCCCGCACGCCGCGGCCAGCACGACGATCGCCGCCGGGGAGAGGCTCTTCACTCGCGTCGCGGCGCTGGCCTTGCCGGTGACGGTGACGAACGAGCCGCCGCGCCGCTCGAGCCAGCGGCGCTGGCCCGCGAAGATCGCCAGCGTGGGGACGAGCAGCAGGAAGCAGAGCGCGGCGCCGCCGCGCATGTCGTAGAGCCCGGTGATCTGGAGGAACGCCTGCGTCGGGAGCACGGGGAACTTCGTGCCGGCGAGGATGAGGGGCGTGGCGAAATCCGCCAGCGAAGCCGCCGACACGAGCAGGAACGCATTGGCGACGCCGGGCGTGGCCAGCGGGAGCGTGACCGTGGCGAAGACGCGCCAGCGCCGGGCGCCGAGGCTGAAGGCCGAGTCCTCGAGCGTCGCGTCGATGTTGGCGAGCACGGCCTTGAGCGTGAGGTACGCGATCGGGAAGTAGGTCAGCGTCTCCGACAGCAGCGTGCCCGAGAGCCCGTAGATGTTGACGTTGGTGAGCCCGAAGACGTGGTACGAGAGGAGCCCACGCGGGCCGAGGGCGAAGATGAGCGCGATGGCGGCGGTGAACGGTGGCGAGATGAGCGGCAACAGGACCACCGCGTCGAGCGCGCGCTCGCTCCAGCGCGGCAGGTTGCTGCGCACGGCGAGCAGCGCGAAGGCGAAGCCGAGCGCGGTGCCGGCGGTGCCGACCAGGATGGCGAGCAGCAGGCTGTTCACGAGCGCCGCGCGATGGGTCCAGTCACCGAGCAGGCCGCGCACGGCCTCGAGCGTCGGGCCGCCGTTCCAGAACGTCAGCACGAGCAACCGGGACATCGGGTAGAGGACGAACAGCAGCACGGCCGCCCACACGAGCACGACGGCCGGGGCGACGACCGGGTCCCGGCCCCGGCTCACTCCTTGATGACCTCGTTCACCCAGCGCTCCACCAGCCGCTTGCGGTTCTTTCCGACCCACTCGAGGTCCACGGGCAGGAGCTTCGCTTCCTTCATGAGGCTCTGCACGGCGGCGTCGATGCTGGCGTCCGGCAGCGTCGGCAGCATGTAAACGTCGTTCTTGTCGAGGAGGTCCTGCATGTCCTTGCTGAACGTCCAGTCGATGAACTTCGTGGCCAGCTCGCGATTCCGCGCGCCTTTCACCAGCGCGACGCCCTCGATGACGGCGGCGACGCCTTCGCGCGGGAAGGAGACGACCATGTCGTAGCCCTTCTTCTTGGCCTCCATGGCATCGGGCATGTGGGCGATGCACACGGTCGTCTGGCCGAGCGCGGCCGGGATCGTGCAGCCGCCGCCACTCTTGGTGTAGACCTGCACGTTCCGATGCAGCTTCTTCTGGTAGTCGACGGCCTTGTCCTCGTCCTTGCTGAGCGCGTAGTAGATGGACAGGATCCGCGTCAGCGCGGTGCCCGACGTCCGTGCGTCCGCCGTCTGGATCTGGCCCTTGTATGCGGGATCGAGGAGGTCCATCCACGACGTCGGAGGCTTGAGGTTCTTCTCCTTCAAGAGCTTCGCGTTGGACATGAAGATCAGCGTGTTCTTGGCGACGGCTGTGTAGTACGCGTCACGGTCTTTCAGCTCGGGCGGGATCCGGTCCCAGGTCGGCGGGCGGTACGGCTCGAGGAGCCCGGCCTCCTTGGCCGCCGCAAAGCCGTCACCCGGCGCGCCCCAGATGACGTCAGCGCGCGGGTTGTTCTTCTCTCCCGTCGCGCGGGCGACGAGCTCACCGGTCGAGAGGCGGATGAAGTTGACCTGCACGCCCGTCTTCGCCGTGTACGCCTTGAAGATCGGCTGAGACAGCGACTCCGGCCAGGCCGTGTAGACGTTCACCGTCTGGGCCAGGGCAGGGGTAGCGAGCCCCGCAAGCAGCAGTACCACCGAGAACGCCGTGGCCAGCAGGATCATCGTGTCCTCCTCGCGTGTTCGACCGCTGCCCAGATGCTCGCGGGCGCCAGCGGCATGTCGAGGTGAGTGACCCCGAACGGCGCGAGGGCGTCGATCACCGCGTTCACGATGGCCGGCGTCGAGCCGATCGTGCCACTCTCGCCGCAGCCCTTGGCGCCCAGCACGTTGACCGGCGAGGGTGTCTCGATGCTGTCCAGCTCGAACGTCGGCAGCAGCGCGGCCTTCGCGATCGCGTAGTCCATCAACGATGCGGTCACGCACTGGCCCGAGTCGTCGTACGCGAGGTGCTCCCAGAGGGCCTGGCCGATGCCCTGGGCCAGGCCGCCGTGAATCTGTCCCTCGACCAGCAGCGGATTGATCACGCGCCCGCAGTCGTCCACGGCGACGAGGCGCAGGAGCCGCACGGAGCCGGAGTCCGGCTCGACCTCGACCACGGCCGCGTGAGTGCCCGAGGGAAACGTGAAGTTCGTCGGCTCCCACACGGTCGTCGCGTCGAGCCCGGGCTCCATGTCGGGCGGAAGTCCCGTGCTCGCCCACGCCGCGGCCGCGACGTCCGCCAGCGACACCGTGCGTCCGGGCACGCCGCGGACACCGAAGCGGCCGCGATCGACGACGATGTCCGCCGGTGCCGCCTCGAGCAGCGCGGCGGCGATGCGCCTGGCCTTCTCCAGCACTTTCTCGATGGACGCCGCGATGGCAGGGCCGCCGACAGACATCGAGCGGCTGCCGAACGTGCCGACGCCGGCGGCGACGATCGCCGTGTCGCTGTGGCGGACGGTGACGTCGTCCATCGGCACGCCGAGGAGACTCGCCGTGATCTGGGCGAAGGCCGTCTCCAGGCCCTGGCCGTGCGGGCTCGTCCCCGTGATTACCGTGACCTTGCCCGACGGCTCCACGCGCACGCCGCCGCTCTCCCAGCCGATGATGTGTGTGGTCTTCGACGGGCCGACCCCGGCGGTCTCGACGAAGCTCGAGAATCCGATCCCGAGCCAGCGGTGCTCGGCACGCTGCGCGCGCTGGAGCTCGCGGAAGCTCTTGTAGTCGACCAGCGTCAGCACGCGGTCGAGCGCGGCCTCGTACTGCCCCGAGTCGTAGACGAAGCCCGACGGCGTCTTGTACGGGAACTCGTCGGCGCGGATCAGGTTGCGGCGGCGCACGTCGGCGGGATCCAGGCCGCACTGACGGGCGACCTCGTCCATCGTCCGCTCGCAGATGTACGCGGCCTCCGGCCGTCCGGCGCC
The DNA here is from genome assembly GCA_003220615.1 of Candidatus Rokuibacteriota bacterium. Classification (GTDB taxonomy): domain Bacteria; phylum Methylomirabilota; class Methylomirabilia; order Rokubacteriales; family CSP1-6; genus 40CM-68-15. Next base: position 23,692 of record QHTB01000049.1, on the reverse strand, counting down.
CCGGTACGGCGCCGTCGACATCGTGTTGGTGAAGACGGTGGTCAGCTCGTAGTGGGCGGCCGGGATGCGATAGGGCCCGGTGAGCAGCCGGCCGGTCAGCATGCCCGCGTACGGCGCGAGCGTCTCGAGATAGGCGCCGAGGTGCGAGAGCGTGCGGCACCTGAGCGCGAGCACGGTGCCGTCGTGGGCGACGGCGGCCTCGACGTCGTTCACCTGGCCGCGGCCCTGCGTCGTCGTGAGGAAATCCTCGCGGCGGGTCAGCACGAGCTTCACGGGCCGGTCGAGTCGGATCGCTGCGAACGCGCAGAGCGCCTCGTCGGCGTAGAAGCCGATCTTGCAACCGAAGCCGCCGCCGAGATCAGGCACGATGACACGGACCGAGGACTCCGGGAAACGGAGGATCTGAGCGAGGCCGGAGCGGAGACGATGCGGCGTCTGGGTTCCCGCCCACATGGTCAGCCCGCCGCCTCGGTACTCGGCCACACAGCCGCGCGGCTCGAGCGCGACACCGGCGACGCGCTGATTCACCAGGCGCAGGCGAACGACGCGAGCCGCGCGCGCGAACGCGCCTTCGACGTCGCCCTCGCTCCAGCTCCAGCGCAAGACGACGTTGTCGGGGAACTCGGCGTGGACCCTCGGCGCTCCGGGCGCCAGCGCCGCCTCGGGATCGCTCACCGCGGGCCGCGGCTCGTACTCGACCTCGATGGCCGCGGCCGCGTCGGCGCCGACGTAACGGTCCACCGAGACGACGGCCGCGACCGGCTCGCCGACGTAGCGGACGAAGTCACGCGCCAGCAGCGGCCGCGGCGGGCGCCGCGCCATCGGAGGAAAGCCGATCGCGGGCTCGGCGTCCACGTGGCCCTCGAGATCGCGCGCGGTGAAGATCGCGAGCACGCCGGGGAGCTTCGCCGCGCGCGTCGTATCGACGCCCGCGATGCGCGCGGACGCGTGCGGCGAGCGGAGGATGGTCAGGAACGCCATGTGCGGCAGGACGAGGTCGTCGACGTAGCGTCCGGCGCCGCGGACCAGCGGCGGATCCTCGCGACGCTTGAGCGCGGCTCCAATCATGAGCACGCGGCTCCGATCATCTAGCAATACCGGCAGGGTGGAAAGTCGCGCGAGTAGACCGGCTGCTTCAAGAATTCTTCGGGGTTGTACTTCCAGAACTGGCTGACGGCCGGGTACGTGTAGATCACGGTGTTCTGCAGCTTGCCGTTCACGCGCTCGACCTTGCGCACGTAGATGTTCTGGATCGGGTTGCCGTACGAATCCATCTTGATGGGCCCGCGCGGCGCATCCTTGATCTCCGCCGTGCGCAGCGCGTTCATGAGCGCGGCCCGGTCCTCGACCTTGCCGTTGACCGCCTTGATGGCGGCGCTCACGAGCTGGGCCCCGCTGTAGCAGTTCTCCGAGTAGACCGAGGTCGACCGGTTGAACTTCTTCTCGTAGGCGGCCCGGAAGCGCCGGTTCTCCGGCGTGTCGAGGGCGGCCGAGTAGTTGTGCGCGCTGATCACGCCGATGGACTCGTCGCCGAGCTGGGGCAGCACGTGCTCGTCGGAATATGTGCCCCCGGCGATGAGCGGGATCTTGTCCTTGAGGCCGCTGCCCGCCCACTCCTTGGCGAAGAGCACCGTCCACCGGCCCAGCCCGTTGATGAAGACGGCGCTGGTGTCCCGCTTGATCTGGGCGACGTACGGCCCGTAGTCCTGGATGTTGAGCGGCGTCCACAGCTTCTGGATGACCTGGCCGCCGTTGTCCTCGAAGCTCTTCTGGAACGCGCCCACGGTCTCCCAGCCAAATGCGTAGTCGAGCCCGATCGTGACGACCTTCTTGTAGCCGAGGACCTTGGCCGCGTACTCGCCGAACGGATGCATGTACTGGCTCGCGGCGAAGCCGGTCCGGACCAGCCACTTGGGACGCTTGCGCTGCGTGAGGTCGTCGGCGGAGTTGATGGGGTAGAAGCTGGGGATGCCCTGCGCCTCGATGTAGGGGACGAGCGCGTAGGCGACGTTGGAGAGGATCACGCCGCCCGCCATGTGGACGTGGTCGGTCTCGACGAGCTTGCGGAGCCGCGTCAGCGCGGTGGCCGGGATGCCCTCGTTGTCCTCGAGGATGACGTCCAGCTTACGGCCGGCGATCTGCCAGCCGCTCTCCTCCCAGAACAGCTCGCAGCCGCTGTACATGTCCTTGCCGGCCTGGGCGATGGCCCCGGACAGCGGCGCGAGAAAGCCGATCTTGATCGGTCCCTGGGCGAACGCCGCGCCCGCCGCCAGCATCGTGATCGCCGCGATCGTCACCGCCGTGAGTCTCCGCATCGATGTCCCCTCTCTGGCCATCCTCGTCCTCCGCTTGCGCATCCTCCGGCCGGGACACTCTACACGAACCAGCGCGGCGCGCTCCCGACTTGATCGAGCCGCGTTCTGCGGTACGATCGCGGCGTTCGCGGGAGGCCTGCATGGTCCAAGCACGATGGCGCTGCTGACGCCGCTGACGCGCGACGAGGTCGCGCCTGACCTCGTGTCGCTGTGGGACGAGTGCGAGCGCGTCTATCCCGACTTTCGTCACCTGTGGGCGACGATGGCCCATTCGCCGATCGTCTTCCGTCACGTGTGGGGCCAGCTCCTCGACCTCAAGCGCGAGAGCCCGGTCGACGCGCGACACTTCGAGATCGCGATCCTCGTCGTCTCGCACGTCACGCGCTGCGACTACTGTGTGAGTCACCACACTCCGCGGGCGCTCGGGACCGGGCTGACCACGGCGCAGGTGGAGTACCTCGCGACGGTCGGCGGCGCCAGCTTGGACGCGAACGGAACGGTCGGTCAGCATCCGGGATTCGATGGCGACGAGAGCCTCGTCATCGATCTCGCCCGCTTCATCCTCTGGGCCGGGATGCGAGCGCCGGCGGCGGGAGTGGCGCCGCGCGTCGTCCACGACCTGCGCCGGCGGCTCTTCGACCGGCTCGCCGCGCGCTTCTCGCCGCGCCAGATCGAGGAATTGATCTGGCGCACGACCCAGTGCGTGGCGTTCAACTGGCACAACGACCTGCTGGAGCTGGACCCCGAGGCCGAGGTCACGCTCGTCACGAGGGACGCAAACCATGGATGAGCAGATCGTCGAGACCGCGACCGGGCTCGGCTACGTGGAGCTCGTCGAGGGCACCGGCGCGCGGCCGAAGCCCGGCGACTCGGTGAAGGTGCACTACACGGGCTGGCTCAAGAGCGGCCAGAAGTTCGATTCGTCGCACGACCGCGGCGAGCCGCTCGTGTTTCCGATCGGGCGCGGCCGCGTCATCAAGGGCTGGGACGAAGGCGTCGGCTCGATGCGCGTGGGCGGCAAGCGCAAGCTCATCATCCCCGCGCATCTCGGCTACGGCGATCGCGGGGCGGGCGGCGTGATCCCTCCGGGCGCCACCCTCATCTTCGAAGTGGAGCTGGTCGGGATCGACGCGAAGTGACCCGCCTCCTCGACGGCATCCGCGTGATCGATGCGGCCAACTTCATCGCCGGGCCCGTGTCGACGACCGTGATGGCCGACTTCGGCGCCGACGTCATCAAGATCGAGCCGCCGACTGGCGACGTCTATCGCGTTCGTGGCGTCGGCTATCCGCCGAGCCCATACAACTTCCCGTGGATCGTCGACAACCGGAGCAAGCGGAGCGTGGCCATCGATCTCCGAAGCGAGGACGGGCAGCGCGTGCTCAACCGTCTGGTGCAAAGCGCCGACGTCTTCGTGACCAACCTGCCGTTCGACGCGCGGCATCGCCTGCGCGTGCGCTACGAGGACCTTGCTCCGCTCAACGCTCGGCTGATCTACGCCTCGCTCACGGCGTACGGCGAGACCGGTGACGAGGCGGGACGGCCCGGCTTCGACAGCACCGCGCTCTGGGCTCGGACCGGCCTCATGGATCTCGTCCGTCCTTCGCCCGAGTCGCCACCGGCGCGCGCGCTGCCCGGCATGGGCGATCACCCCACGGGCATGTCGCTCTTCGGCGCGATCATGGCGGCGCTCTACCAGCGCGAGCGGACGGGACGGGGTGGGATGGTCTCGACGTCGCTCATGGCCAACGGCCTCTGGTGGAACGCGATCCAGGTTCAGGGCATCCTGTGCGGCGCGCGCACGCCGACGCGCCCGGCGCGCGAGGACGCGGCCAGCGCGCTCGCCAACCTGTACCGGTGCCGCGACGGGCGCTGGTTCCTGATGACGATCACCGGCGCTGAGCTGCACTGGGACGCGTTCGCCCGCTGTATCGAGCGCGCCGACCTCATCACCGACCCGCGCTTCGCGACCGTCGCGACCCGCCGGACCAACGTGCGCGCGCTCGTCGCGATCCTCGACGAGGTCTTCGCGACGAAGGACTGGGCGGAGTGGCGGCGGATCCTCGAGACGAGCGGCATCGTCTTCGGCGTCGTGGCGACGCTCGACGACATCCTGACCGACGAGCAGATGGTGAAGAGCGGCGCGCTCGTGCCCATCGACGACCCGCGCGCGGGGGCCGCGCTCACGGTGAGCAGCCCGATCGCGATCGAGGGCCAGGAGAAGGTGGAGCCGACGCTCGCGCCCGCCATCGGCCAGCACACGGTTGAAGTGTTGCGCGCCGCCGGCTTCGAGGAGGCGGAGATCGAGCGCCTGCTTCGCGCCGGCGTCATTGCCCAGGAGGCCTCATGAAACGCAGCGAGCACCGCTTCCTCACCACGCACGTCGGCAGCCTTCCCCGTCCTCCGGCGCTCCGCGACCTGCTCGTGCAGCAGGACCGCGGCGAGGCCGTCGATCCCGCCGCGCTGGCGCGCGAGGCCGAGGCGGCCGTGTCTCACGTCGTGCGCAAGCAGCTCGAGGCCGGCGTGGACGTCGGCAACGACGGCGAGCAGCCACGCGTCGGCTTCTCGACCTATCCCGCCAGGCGCATGAAGGGCTTCGGCGGCGCGAGCAAGCGGCGCATGTCACGCGACATGGCCGACCACCCGGACTACCTGGCGCGGCTGTCGCGCGCGCGCTCCGGCGCCGCCCGCATCAACGACGCCCCCCAGGCGATCGCCGAGGTGGCCTACACCGACCTCGGCGAAGCCGTGGCCGAGTGCGAGCTGTTCCAGCGCTGCGCGGGCGGGGGCAAGGGGTTCGCCGAGCCGTTCATGACGGCGGCGTCGCCGGGTGTCATCGCCACGATCATGCTCGACAACTATTACGGCTCGCACGAGCGCTACGTGCGCGCGCTCGCTCGCGAGATGCGCAAGGAGTACGAGCTGATCGTCAGCCGCGGCTTCGTGCTCCAGCTCGACTGTCCGGACCTGGCCATGGAGCGCGCCCGCTTCTTCCAGGACGAGCCGCTCGACCGCTTCCTGGCCGCCGTCGCCCTCCACGTCGACGCCATCAACGACGCGGTGAAGAACATCCCGGCCGATCGCGTGCGCCTGCACCTCTGCTGGGGAAACTACGACGGACCTCACACGTACGACGTCCCGCTCGAGCCACTCCTGCCGATCATCTATCGTGCCAACGTGGGCGCGCTTTCGCTCCCGCTGGCCAGCCCGCGACACCAGCACGAGCTGAAGGCGTTCCGGCTCCACCCGCTCCCGTCGGGGATGCTGTTCGTGCCCGGCGTCGTCGATTCCACGACCAACGTCGTCGAGCATCCCGAGGTCGTGGCCGATCGGATCGCCGCGGCGGTCGAGGCCGTGGGCGACAAGACGCGCGTGCTCGCCGGTGTCGACTGCGGCTTTGGGACGTTCGCCGGCTCCCAGCTCGTCGAGGAAAGCATCGTGTGGACGAAGCTCCGCGCCTTGCGCGAAGGCGCCGACCTCGCCACCAAGCGGTTCTGGGGCTGAGAGGTCGCGCTCAGCCGAGGAGATCGCCGACGGCGACCGTGAGGTCGGCGAACGCGTTGGGCGTGACCGATTGTCCGCGGACAAGGATCTGGACGTCGCGATAGCCTTCGGCGGTTGGTTCGCGATAGACCTCGATCCGCGAGGTCGTGAGATCGACGAGCCAGACCTCGCCGATGCCGGCGCGCGCATAGAGCGGAATCTTCACGCGGCGGTCGAGGCGAAGGCTCGTGTCCGCGACCTCGATGGCCAGCAGCACGTCGTCGGCCGCGGGATGGGCCGTCGCGTAGAAGTCAGCGCGTGGGCGGAGCAGCGAGAGATCGGGCTGGGGCTCGGAGTCCTCCCTGGCCAGCTCGATGGGATTCTGTACCTGCACGACCGCCCGCAGGCCCAATCGCGACGTCCAGAGGTACGTGAGACGGTTTACGGTGCCCGCATGCTGAGTCCCGATCGGCTCGCGAACGATGATGTCGCCGGCAAGGAGCTCGACCCGCTCGTCCTCGGCGAGGATCCCGGCCTCGCCCATCCGGTGATACTCGTGGACGCTGAACCGGCGGCGAGCGAACGCCTCCGTCATGGTGGCCTCCTGAGACCATTCTACGAAGCTCACCGGCGCCCGTCACCGTCGGAATGGCGATACATCGGGGGCGTGGTGGCTGTGTTAGTCTCGCCAGGGTTTGCGTCGTGAGAGAGGAGCGGGGATGAGCCAGGGACGGTGGCGGATCGTGACGGTGGCGTTCGTGTCGCTGATCGTGCTCGCCGGTGGATTCGTCGACACGGCCGGCGCCCAGTCGAAGCCGGAGGGCGAGATGCGGTGGGCCCTCTACGTCACGCTCTCCCCCGTGTGGTTCGACCCGAGCGAGGTGATCGGTCAGCTCACGCCCTTCTGGATCCTCTACGGCCTCCACGACGCGCTGGTGAAGCCGATGCCCGGCAACATGCAGGCGCCCTGCCTGGCCGAGTCGTGGACGGTGAGCGCCGATCAACGCGTCTACGATTTCAAGCTGCGCGGTGGACTGAAGTTCCACAACGGCGATCCGTTCACCGCCGAGGACGTGAAGTTCAGCTTCCACCGCGCCAAGGGCGCCAAGCTCCTCCGCGAGAAAGTCAAAGACGTCGAGATCGTCAGCCCGACGCGCGTGCGCTTCCACCTGCACGAGCCCTGGCCCGACTTCATGAACTACTACGGCGGGCTGGTGTCGGGGGCGGGGTGGATCGTGCCCAAGAAGTACGTCGAGAAGGTCGGCGACGACGGCTTCAAGAAGGCGCCGGTCGGCCTCGGGCCCTACAAGTTCGTGAGCCACACACCCGGCATCGAGCTGGTGATGGAAGCGTTCGAGGGCTACTGGCGCAAGATGCCCTCGGTGAAGCGCGTGGTCTTCAAGAGCGTGCCGGAATCGACCACGCGGATGGCGATGCTCAAGCGCGGCGAGGTGGACATCGCCTACCTGCTCGACGTCCCGCAGGCCGAGCAGGTGAAGCGCGATCCGAACCTCAAGCTCGCGTTCTCGGGCGGCATCGCCATCTTCTTCCTCGATTTCCTCGATCAGTGGGACCCGAAATCGCCGTGGCACGACAAACGCGTACGGCAAGCCGCCAGCTATGCGATCGACCGCAAAGCGCTGAGCGAAGTCGAAACGCTCGGTGCCTCGCGGCCGGCCGGGAACTTCGTGCCGCGCCGCTTCGAGTTCGCGCTGCCGTTGGAGCCCGATCCGTACGATCCGGCCAAGGCCAGGCAGCTCCTGGCCGAGGCCGGGTACCCGAACGGATTCGACGCCGGCGAGCTGCACCAGCTCCCGCCGTATTTCTCGCTGGGCGAGGCGATCGTCAACTACATGCAGACGGTGGGGATCCGGCTCAAGATGCGGCCGATGGAGCGCGCCGCCTACTTCTCGGCGCTCGCGACCAAGAAGCTGAAGGGCGTCTGCGTGTGCACCAGCGCGTTCTACGGCAACGCCGCCTCGCGCATGTCCGAGGTCATCCCGAGCGACGGCTCCTACGCCTACGGCGGCTATCCCGATATCGACGCGCTCTACAAGCAGCAGGCGCTCGAGACCGACCGCCGCAAGCGGGAGGCCGCGCTCCACCAGATCCAGCGGCTCGTCCACGAGCGCGTGAGGCTCGCGCCGATCTACGAGTACATCTGGCCGAGCGGCATCGGGCCGCGAGTGGCCGAGCCGGCGCTGCTGCTGATCGATCCGTATCCGTGGTCGGCGCCGCTCGAAGACGTGCGGCTGAAGGCACGGTGAGGGCGACATGAGCGATCCCATGACGACCGAGAAGTTCGCCGTCGGGCAGTCGGTGCGTCGCCGCGAGGACCCGCGCCTGATCCAGGGCGATGGCCGCTACTCCGACGACGTGAATCTTCCCCGTCAGGCGTACGCGGTGATCGTCCGCTCGCCGCACGCTCACGCCCTCATCCGGGCCATCGACGGCTCGGCGGCGCTGAAGGCCGATGGCGTCCTCGCCGTGCTCACCGGCAACGAGCTGGCTGCCGCCGGCGTCGGCAACCTGCCGACCGACACGACGCGCAAGCGGCGTGACGGCTCGGCGGCGTTCGCCACGCCGCGGCCCGCGCTGGCTCGCGGGCGCGCGCGTCACGTCGGAGATCCGGTCGCTCTCGTCGTGGCGGACACGGCTGTGCAGGCGGCTGATGCCGCCGAGCAGGTGATCGTCGATTACGAGCCGCTGCCCGTGGTGACGGGCGCCAGGGAAGCGCTCCGGGCCGGCGCCCCGGCCGTCTGGGACGAGGCACCCGACAACGTCGCGTTCGTGTGGGAGGCCGGCAACCGCGACGCCGTCGCTCGCGCGTTCGAGGGCGCGGCGCACGTCACGAAGCTCGACTTCGTCGTCACGCGCGTGGCCGCCGCACCGCTCGAGCCGCGGGCGGCCGTCGGCGAGTACGACCGGCGTACGGGACGATACACGCTCTACACAGGGACGCAGCACCCGCACGGGACGCGCACGCTCCTCGCCGACCAGGTGTTCCGCGTGCCCCAGAGCCACCTGCGCGTGGTGACCGGAGAGGTCGGCGGCAGCTTCGGGATGCGCAGCGGCATCTACCCGGAGCTGGTGCTCGTGCTGTGGGCGGCGAAGAGACTGGGCCGCCCGGTGAAGTGGACGTCGAGCCGGCGTGAAGGCCTGGTCACCGACGAGGCCGGCCGCGACAACGTCTCGACCGCCGAGCTGGCGCTCGACGCCGACGGGAAGTTTCTCGCCTTGCGCGTGGCGATCGGCCTGAACATCGGCGCCTATCTCACGCCGCGCAGCGCGGGGCCGGGCACGAACAACGTCGGCGGCGTCGCCGGCGTGTACACGACGCCGGCCATCCACGTGCAGACGACCGGCATCTTCACCAACACGACGGTGACCGGGCCCTATCGCGGGGCCGGCCGGCCGGAAGCGACGTACGCGATCGAGCGGGTGATCGACCTGGCGGCGCGCGAGCTGTCGATCGATCCCGTCGAGCTGCGCCGGCGAAACATGATTCCCGCCACGGCGATGCCGTTCAAGACGGGGCTCGTCTTCACCTACGACTGCGGCGACTTCGCCCGCGGCTTCGAGATGGCGCTGAAGCTCGCCGACCACGCGGCCTTCAAGTCACGCCGGGATGCGGCGCGGGCGCGCGGCAAGCTGCGCGGCCTCGGAATCGCCAACCCGATCGAGGTCGCCGGCGGCCCCTACACGGCGCTAAACCCCGACACGGCCGAGGTCCGCGTGAATCCCGACGGCTCGGTGACGGTCTTCACCGGTTCGACGTCGATGGGCCAGGGCAACGAGACGGCCTTCGCTCAGATCGTGAGCGATCGGCTCGGCGTGCCGCCCGAGCGTATCCAGGTGCTGTGGGGCGACAGCGATGCGTTGAGCGCGGGCCGGGGTAATGGTGGCTCGGGAGCGCTGAGCGTCGGCGGATCGGCGGTGACGCGCGCGACGGAGAAGGTGATCGAGCGCGGCCGGCGCATCGCCGCGCATCTGATGGAAGCGGCGCACCAGGACGTCGTCTGGCGCGACGCACGCTTCACCGTGGCCGGCACCGACCGCGGCGTGACGCTGGCCGCCGTCGCGCGCGCGGCCTATGTGCCCAAGCAGCTCCCGCCGGGCCTCGAGCCCGGGCTGAGCGAGACGGCGTCGTTCGCGCCGCCGGCGGTGACGTTCCCGAACGGCACGCAGGTCTGCGAGGTGGAGATCGACGTCGAAACGGGCGAGGTTCGTGTCGTGCGCCACACCGTCGTCGACGACGTCGGGCGGATGGTCAACCCGATGCTCGTCAAGGGCCAGATCCACGGCGGGATCGTCCAGGGCCTCGGCCAGGGACTCTTCGAGGTGCTCGCCTACGACGACGAGACGGGCCAGCTCCTGACCGGCTCGTTCATGGACTACGCGATGCCGCGCGCCGACGACGTCCCCTCCTTCGAGGTGGACTCTCACGAAGTCCCGACGCAGACCAACCCGCTCGGCGCCAAGGGCGTGGGCGAGGCCGGCACAGTCGGCGCGCTGCCCGCGCTGATGAACGCGATCAACGACGCGCTGGCGCCGCTCGGCGTCCGCCACCTCGACATGCCGGTCACGCCCGCGCGTGTCTGGCGCGCGATCCGCGACGCCCGCGCGAGCGGCTGAGGCTCAGCGTCGCGCGTGGATCACCGCCCGGGCGAACAGCTCGAGCGAGCGGCACACCTGGGCGTGCGAGAGGTTACCGAAGCTGCACACGAGCAGGAGCGTGTCGACTCCAATCGCTTCCAGGCGCTCCACCTGCGCCGCGATCTGCTCGGGTGACCCGATCAGCATTCCGCCGATCACGGCCAGCTCGTCGTAGGTCCGTCCGCCCCATATACGCGCCGTCAGCTCCTTGAAGCGCTCGTCCGAATAGCGCGTCGGCAGGGGAGGCGACGCGAGCGACGAGAGATACCAGAACCCCTGGAGCGCCAGCGCGCCTTCGTCGCGAGCGACCTCTGAGGTCTCGGCCACGTAGGTCTCGCGGCACAGCAGGAGTCGTGGACGGTAGGCGCCGTGCCCCGGGGGCTCGGCGCGAGCGGCGACGGCGGCGCGATACTCCTCCACACAGCGAGCGACCACGTCCGTCGGCGTGAAGTGCATCGCGACGGGCCAGCCGCGTGCTCCGACCCTGGCCGCCGACGCGGGACGGCTCGCGACCATGTGCAGCGGCGGGTGAGGCCGCTGGAATGGGCGCGGCCTCAGGCTCAGCTCGGGGAAGCGCCAGAAGCGGCCCTCGTGAGTGCAGGCCTCCTCCGTCCACGCCTTCAGCACGATCTCGATCGCCTCGTCGGTCATCGCCGTCGCATCGTCGAACTGGAGCCCGAGCTTGGCGAACTCACCCGGCCGCACGCCCTTGCCGATGCCGAAGTCGAAGCGCCCCCGGGCCAGGTTGTCGAGCATGGCCGCCTCGGCGGCCAGGCGCAGCGGATGATGGAACGGCATGACGTTGACGTAGTTCCCGAAGCGCATCCGAGTCGTGCGAGCCAGCGCCGTGGCGATGATGAGATTCGGGCTCGGCAGGATCGAGTAATCGGTGAAGTGGTGCTCGGCGAGCCAGCATTCGCCGAAGCCCAGGCGCTCGGCGAGCACGATCTCGTCGAGCATCTCCGCGTAGGCCTGGTCGTGGGCCACGCCGCGGCCCTGGCAGTAGTAGAAGAGCCCGAAGTCCACGCGCGGCGGGTCAGCTCACCATCGCGAAGGTCCGCTCGATGTTCGCGAGCAGGCCCGCGCGCCAGGGCCGGTACTCACCGTATCTCGAGAACGGCTTCTCGTACGTCGGCGCCAGCTTCGCGGTGACGCGCGGCTTGACCTCGTCGAGCGTGGCGCCGGCGGCGACCTCGTGGCGCACGGCCTCGACCATGTCGTGGACGTAGCTTCGGAACGTGCGGAGCCAGTCGCGGCCCGCGACCTCGCCGTGGCCCATGATGATGTGCGTGAAGTCGAGCTGGGCCAGGTGGTCGAGCGTGCCCGCCCAGTCCTCGGGATAGCCGTCGCCCATGTACGGCGTCCAGCCGATCATCGCATCCCCGGTGATCACGATCTTCTCCTTCGGCAGGTAGACGAACACGTCGCCCTCGGTGTGGGCGCGGCCCAGGTGGAGGAGATGGATCTCGCGATCGCGACGATAGAGCTTCATCGTCTGCTCGAAGGCGATGGTCGGCAGCGCCGGCTCGAGCGCGCGCACCTCCGCGAGATAGGCCTTGGCCAGGCGCACGTCTGCCGCGAGCCGCTGCCGCTCGGCCGGCGCGCTGGCGGCGGCGAGGTCGGCCTCGAGCCTGGCGATCTCGGCCGGAACCTGCCGGCGATGATCGTCGATGCGCTTGAGGCCCTTCTGCCGCATCGCCTCGCGCGTGATCTGGTTGGTGACGATCTCCGCACCCGGATACGCCTTGGGGTACACCTCGTTGCCGTGCCAGTGGTCCCAGTGGAAGTGCGTGTTGATCACGTAGCGCACCGGCTTCGGTGTGATCGCGCGGATCCGGTCGACGATCACCCGGGCCGCCGAGGGCTTGGAGTGCGTGTCGACGATGACGACGCCGTCGTCGCTCTCGATGATCGCGGTGTTGCAGTTGACCTTGTACGCGGGGGCGGCCACCGCGGCGTACACGCCGTCGGCGACCTTCGTGACGTCGAAGCGCGCGTCTCCGCGGTCCGGGCCTTCGTGGGCGCAACAATCGGTCATGGCTGGAGAGGATTGCGGCAAAGGTGGTGATTGTCAACGCGTGCTATCCTTCGCCGCGGAAGGAGAGCCCCATGGCCAACAAGAAGGGAACCGGACTATTGATGGTGTGGGTCGACGTTCCGGCCGACAAGGAGAAGGAGTTCAACCGCTGGTACAACGACGAGCACCTGGCCGAGCGGCTGGCGATTCCGGGCTTCCTCGCGGGCGCTCGCTACGAGGCGGTGAAGGGCAGCCCCAAGCACCTCGCCTACTACGAGCTGGAGAGCCCGGCGGTGCTGGAGAGCGCCGCGTACAAGAAGGTCATCGCCAATCCGACCGAGTGGACGAAGCGCTTCGGGCCTCAGGCCATCGGCACCACGTACATCCGCAACGTGTACACGATGATCCATCCGAAGTCGCTGACGCCGGCCATCACGGGCAGCCCGATGGCGCCGGCGCTCCAGATCGGGCGCATGGACGTGCCGCGCGAGGTCGATGACGAGTGGAACACGTGGTACAGCACGATCTACGTGCCGAACTACGAGAAGGTGCCCGGCGTCATCCGCGGCCGGCGCTATCGCGCGGTGACGGGCACGCCCCAGTACCTGACGCTCTACGAGTTCGAGCATCCCAAGGTCTCGGAGAGCGCGGCCTGGAACACCCAGCGGGACGCGGTGCCCGTGTCCACGCGCATGCGCTCGCACATGACCCACGCTCAGGGCTCGCCCGGCGTCTACGTCAAAACGTTCGAGCGATGAAAGTCACCGGCGTCGAGACCTGCGTTCTCACTGTCCCGACCCAGAAGCCGATCGCGCTGGAGTTCGCCCACCACAAGCTCGTCATCGCGCAGATCGCGACCGACGAGGGCATCACCGGCCTCGGCTACAGCCTGGCCTTCGGCGGTGGGGGTGCGGAGGCGATCAAGGTCTACCTCGACACGCGCCTGGCCCCGCTGGTCATCGGCCAGGACCCGCTCTTCGTCGAGCGCCTCTGGGAGCGCATGTTCCGCGGCGATCGCGGGATCAAGCGTCAGGGTGTGGCCGCCTACGCGATCTCGGCGCTCGACATCGGGCTCTGGGACATCGCCGGCAAGGCGGCCCGCCTTCCTTTATATAAGCTCTGGGGGGCGGTGACCGACAGGGTCACCGCCTACGGGAGTGGCGGGTGGCCGGCTTACGGGATCGACGACCTGATCGGTGAGGCGCAGCGCTACGCCAAGCTCGGCTGCCGCTACTACAAGATGAAGATCCACCACCCGGATCCGCGCGAGAACCGCAAGCGCGTGGAGGCGGTTCGGCGCGCGCTCGGCGACGACGTGCGGATGATGGTGGACGCGAACCAGAAGCTCGACGTCCTCGGCGCGCGGCGCCAGGCCGCGATGCTGGAAGACTTCGATCTGGTGTGGTTCGAGGAGCCCGTGCTCGCCGACGACCTCGCCGCGTGCGCCGAGGTCGCCCAGTCGATCCGGATCCCGGTGGCGACGGGCGAGAACAACTACACGCGCTTCGAGTTCCGGGACCTGCTCGAGCGACGGGCCGCGCGCTACCTGATGCCCGACGTCTGCCGCGCCAACGGCTTCAGCGAGACGCTGAAGATCGGCCACCTGGCGGCCGCCCACCAGGTCGCCGTGTCGCCGCACGTGGTGCACGAGCTCTCACTTCACATCGTCGGCGCGCTCTCGAACGGCTTCCTGGTGGAGTTCATCGACTGGACGCCGCCGGATCTCTTCGAGGGATTGCCGCCGTGCGAGGATGGTCACTTCCGAATCCCGGACCGTCCGGGCCACGGCGTTGCGCTCGCCCGCGGCGCGATCGAGAAATATCGGACTGGTTGAAAACGCCCTTCAGGGCACGCCGGCTCCGTGAACAGGAACATCAAGCTCCTCTACGGCTTCTCCTTCTTCGATCAGTTCATGATCGTGATCGCCTTGTGGGTCCCCTATCTCGCGACGAAGGGGATCGGCATGCGGCAGTTCATGGAGCTGCAAGCCGTGTTCGCGCTCGTGATCCTCTGTGGTGAATTGCCTTCAGGACTGCTCTCGGACCTGTGGGGAAGGAAGAAGACACTGCTGCTGGGCTCGGCGCTCAAGGCGGTCAGCTTTTCCCTCCTCCCGCTGTGGAGCAGTTACGAGGGCTTCCTCTTCTACCACCTCACGATGGGGATCGCGCTGAGCATGATCTCGGGCGGCGATGTGGCGCTCCTCTACGACTCGTATCTCGCGGCGGGTGGCGAGAAGTCGCGGGGAACAGCCGTCCTCGGCAATGCGAAGCTCGCGTCGCAAACGGGGACGACGGTGAGCGCACTGCTGGGGGGCGCGATCGTCACCCTGTCCTATGGGCATCTGCTGTGGGCGAACGCGATCCTGAGCTGGATCCCGGTGTTCCTCGTGCTGCGCCTCATCGAGCCGCCCTCGAGCCTGGACCGTGGGAAGAAACGGGTGGAAGAGCTCAAGGGGATCCTCTCGACCACGCTGGTACGGGACGCCACGACGCGGCTCGTGCTCCTCAATCTGGTCGCCTGGGGGACCGGCGGATTGGTGATGTTCTGGGTGAACCAGAAATACTGGCAGGAGAGCGGGGTGCCCCTGGCCTCGTTCGGAGTCCTGTTGGCGGGCTACGGTCTCGTCGCCGGCCTCGCCGGGAGATCCGCCGCTCTCGGGGGGACGCGACTCGGCCGGCGACCGTTGCTCGCCGCGGTCGGCGTGTTGCCCATCATCGCGTATTTCGGGATGGCGTCGTTCCTCGGTTGGGGCGGGATATTGCTCGGGATCCTGGCCCCGGTTGGCCGGGGCCTGGGCGAGGTGCTGTTCTTAGAATCGCTCAACGAGAGGATCTCCTCCGCGTTCCGCGCGACCGTGATCTCGATGGCGCAGCTCGGAATCCGCGCCTCCTTCTGTCTCCTGGGTCCCCTCGTGGGCTATGGGATCGACGGCTGGGGACTCCCGTCCGTCTTGTCGGCGCTCGGAATCCTGTTCTCGATCGCGTTCGTCTTCCTGCTCCTGCCGCTCATGCTGAGACAAACCGCTCTGAGCTCGGCCGATGGGCTCAAAGCGTGACCCACTCTTGCGACCTCGCGATTTCGGGGGTGACTCGCGCGCGGCGGGCAACTGGATTTCAATCCCCGCCCGACCGCCGTTGAGTCGACGTCGCGCACATGATTTCGCTCACTCAACTCCGGCGAGGTGGAGTTCGTGTGCGCGGTGACAGCTGACGAAGTGGCCACGTGAGATTTCCTGCCAGGCCGGCGTTTCCGCCCGGCACACAGCGGTCGCGTACGGGCAGCGCGGGTGAAAATAGCAACCGCTGGGCGGTGCGGCGGGATTCGCCACCTCGCCCTGCAGCACGATGCGCCGGGACCGCACGCGCGGGTCGGGCTCGGGCACGGCGGACAGCAGCGCGGCCGTGTACGGATGCTTCGGTCGCTCGAAGATCTCGGTGGTCTCGGCCAGCTCCACGATGCGTCCGACGTACATCACGGCCACGCGGTTGCTGATGTGGCGCACCACGCTCAGGTCGTGGGCGACGAAGAGATAGGTCAGCTGGAAGTCGGCCTGCAGATCGACCAGCAGATTCAGGATCTGGGCTTGCACCGAGACGTCCAGCGCCGAGACCGGCTCGTCGGCGACGACCAGCCGCGGATGCAGCGCCAGCGCGCGGGCGATGCCGATGCGCTGGCGTTCACCACCGCTGAAGGCGTGAGGAAAACGCCGCATGTACTCCGGGCGCAGCCCAACGCGGGTCAGCAGATCGGCCACGCGCTCCTCGCGCTCCCGGCGGCTCGCCATGCCGTGGACCAGCAGCGGCTCGCCCACCAGGTCGAGCAGTGTCATGCGCGGGTTCAGCGACGTGAACGGATCCTGGAAGATCATCTGCATCTGGCGACGGAGCGCGCGCAGCTCCTTCGGGCGCAGCTTGCCGAGATCGACCACGGAGCCGTCTGCCGCTCGCATGTGGATCTCACCCCGGGTCGGCTCGATGGCCCGGAGTACACAGCGCGCGGTCGTGGTCTTCCCGCAGCCACTCTCGCCGACGAGGCCGAGAGTCTCGCCCTCGTCGATGTGGAAATCGACACCGTCCACAGCGCGCACGTAGCCGACGGTCCGCTTGAGGAAGCCCTTCCGAATGGGAAAGAGCTTCTGCAGCCCGCTGACGCGCAAGAGAGGCGGTTGCGCCGCGCTCATGTGTTAGCCCTCATTCGTAGAGGAAGCAGCTGACCGCGTGTCGATCGCCTACCGGCCTGAGAGTCGGAGCCTGTCGATCACACCGTCCTGCCATGAACTCGGCGCAGCGGGGATGGAAGGGGCAGCCGCTCGGCCGGTCGTAGGGATGCGGCACGGCGCCCGCGATCGGCGTCAGCCGCTCCCGCGCGCGCGCACGAATGCGGGGAATCGAGCGCAGCAGCGCCCGTGTGTAGGGATGCCGCGGCTCGTGGAAGATCGCGTCGACCGGCCCTTGCTCGACCACGCGCCCCAGGTACATCACCACCACGTCGGTGGCCATCTCGGCGACCACGCCGAGGTCGTGGGTGATGAGCATGATGGCCATGCCGTCTTCCTGCTGCAGCTGGCGCATCAGCTCGAGGATCTGCGTCTGGGTGGTGACGTCCAGCGCCGTGGTGGGCTCGTCGGCGATCAACAGCGTCGGCTGGCAGGACAACGCCATCGCGATCATCGCGCGCTGCCGCAACCCGCCGCTCAGCTGGTTGGCCAGCTGGTCCACGCGCTGCTCGGGCGTGGAGACGCCGACCCGGCGCAGGATCTCGATCGTCTTCTCGCGCGCCTCGCGACGGCCGACCGGCTGGTGCAGACGGATGGCCTCGATGATCTGGTTGCCGATGCTGTGCACGGGGCTGAACGAGGACATCGGCTCCTGGAAGATCAGCGCGATCTCCGCCCCGCGGATCGCCCGCATCTCCGCGCTATTCGGCTCGAGCTTGGCCAGATCCACCACGTCGGCCCCCGCGCCGTTGCTGGCCGAGCGCCGGAAGTGGATCTCGCCTTCGACGATGCGCCCCGGCCGATCGACGATCCTCAAGATGGACCGCGCCGTGATGCTCTTGCCGCAGCCACTCTCCCCCACCACCCCCAGCGTCACGCCCGGACTGAGGTCGAAGCTCACGCCGTCCACCGCGCGCACGGTGCCTTCGTCCTGCGCGAAGTACGTCTTGAGGTTTCTCACCGACAGCAGCGGGGCGGCGGCCGTCGGCGCGGTCATCGCATCTGGGTCCTAGCGTCCGTAGGGATCGGCGGCGTCGCGCAGGCCGTCGCCGAGGAAGTTGAAGGCCATGACCGCCACGATCACGGGCACCGCCGGCAGCATCAGCCAGGGCGAGATGGCCACCGTCTGGACGTTCTGCGCCTGCTGCAGCAGCACGCCCCAGCTGATCGCCGGCGGGCGGAGGCCCAGGCCGAGGAAGCTCAGTGCGGTCTCGCTGATGATCATCGCGGGCAGCGCCAGCGTGGTGGCCGCGATGATGTGGCTCATGAAGGAGGGCACCATGTGCACGAAGATGGTGCGCATCTGCGAGCATCCCACCAGGCGGGCCGAGACGACGAAATCCTCCTCGCGCATGGACAGGAAGCGCCCGCGCACCACGCGCGCGAGCTCCGTCCAGCCGAGGAGCGAGATGATGATGGTGATGGCGAAATAGACCTGCAGGATCGACCACTCGCGCGGCATGGCGGCGGCGAGGCCCATCCACAGCGGAATCGTCGGGATCGACCTCAATATCTCGATGACGCGCTGGATGATGGTGTCGGCGGCGCCGCCGTAGAAGCCGGAGAGGCCGCCCAGCACCACGCCCAGCGCGAGGCTCACCGTCACGCCGAAGAGCCCGATGGTGAGCGAGATGCGCGTGCCGTACATCAGCCGTGACCACAGATCGCGTCCCTGCACGTCGGTGCCGAGCAGGAAGATCGTCTTGCTCGCGTCCGCGCCCGGGTCCACGCCGATCAGGTGGCGCGTGGTCGGGATCAGTCCGAAGAATCGATACTCGAACCCTTCGGCGAAGAAGCGAATCCGCACGCGCTGCTCCGGATCCGGACGATAGACGCGCTTGAAGCTCTGCGGATCGCGCACGCCCTTGAACCCGTGGACGTACGGCGCGAAGCGCCAGCCGTCGAACAAGTAGACGCGCTGCGGCGGCATCAGGGAGCGCTGGGCCTCGGAGGCGTTGGGATCGGCGTACGCGAGGAAGTCGGCGCCAAGTACGACCGCGTAGAAGCCGATGACCACGAGCGCGCTCACGACCGCGACCTTGTGCTTGCGGAAGCGCCACCACATGAGCTGCCACTGCGACGCCACGAAGACCCGCTGCTCGTCCGAGGCGGCGACGGCGCCAGGCTCGCGCATCGGAGCGCGGGCAGGATCGACGAGCGTCGCCATCACGTTTCCTCGAGGCGGATGCGCGGGTCGACCCACACGAGCAGGATGTCGGAGATCAGCGTGCCGATCACCGTCATCACGCCGAGCAGCAACACGATCGTGCCGGCGAGGAACATGTCCTGCGCGATGAGCGCCTTGAGGAGGAGCGGCCCCACCGTCGGCAAGCCGAGCACGAGCGACACGATGATGCTGCCCGACACGATGTAGGGCAGCGTGTAACCGATCGTGCTCGCGAACGGGTTGAGCGCCACGCGGACCGGATATTTCAGGATCACGCGCAGCTCGGACAGGCCCTTGGAGCGCGCGGTCACCACGTACGGCTTGCGCAGCTCGTCGAGCAGGTTCGCGCGCATGATGCGGATCTGCTGCGCGGTGCCCGCGAGGCCGAGGATGAGCGCGGGCACGGGCAGGTGCTTGGCGAGGTCCCAGACCTTGGCCAGGCCCCACGGCGCGTCCTGGAAGTCCGGCGTGAACAACCCGCCGATGTTCGCGTTGAAGAACACGAAGCCGAAATAGAGGATGACGAGCGCGAGCAAAAAGTTCGGGACCGCGAGCCCGATGAAGCCGATGAAGGTCGCCACGTAGTCACCGGGAGAGTATTGCCGGACCGCCGAGTAGATGCCGATGGGCAGCGCGAGCACCCACGTGAGGAGCAGCGACGCGAGCGCCACCACGATGGTGAGCCACAGGCGGTCGCCGATCACCTCGGTGACCGGGCGACGCCACTCCATCGACATGCCGAAGTTGCCGGCCACCATGAGCTTCATCCACTTCAGATACTGGATGTAGATGGGCTGGCCGAGGCCGTACTGAATCCGGAGATTCTGCGCTTCCTCGTCCGAGACCACGCTGCCCATCGACGCCATCTGCGCGATGTACGACGTCACGTAGTCACCGGGCGGGAGCTGGATGATCGCGAACGACAGGACGGAGATCGCCCAGACGGTGAAGACGGCGAGCAGGGCGCGACGGCCGATGTAGGCGAGCACCGTCGCGCCCTTCCCTCTACCTCAGTTTTTCCAGTAGAACGTCGCGGGTCGCGAGACGCCCGGCGTCTTGCCGTCCGGGCTGTTGTACATGCGCGCCGGGATGTTGCCCATGTTGTTCTTGACGACGCGGACACCCATCGCCGCCGGGCCCTGGCCGACCACGCCGATGATGTAGACCTCCTCGGCGGCGATCTTCCAGACTTCCTTGCCGAGCGCGATCCGCTCCTTTTCGGGCACGCCGAACGCCTTCTTCCACTTCTCCATCATCTCCTTCATCCGGGGCTCGGGCTCCTTGCCCTGGGTGCCCCCGGACTGGAACCACTTCGCGTAGAGCGGGCCCGACGACGCGACGGCGTCCACCTCGAAGGGGAACACGTGAAGCGGGAAGGTGAAGAGGTGCTCGCTGCCGTCGTTGTTCCACGCGCCGAGCTGCTGCTCGTTGGCGGCCGTGCGCTTGAGCGCGAGGCTGCGCTCCACTTCCTGCACCTTCAGGTCGATGCCGATCTTCTTCCACTGCTCGCGGATCATCTCGGAGATCTGCGTGTACTGCACGAACTGGCCGCCGAGCGTCATGATCTCGATGCGCAGCCGGCCCTTGCCGTCGGCACGCAGGCGATAGCCTTCCGCGTCCTTCTTCGCGAGCCCGAGCTTGTCGAGCATCTCGTTGGCCTTCTTCACATCGAGCGTGGCCCACAGCTTCCGGTACTGCGGTCCCGGGTTGTACTTGTTGCTGTCCACCGGCACCACGGAGCCCGGCGTGCCCGTGCCGAGCCAGAACGTTTCGTTGATCTGATCCCGGTCGATGCCGAGCGAGAGCGCGCGCCGGAAGTCGGCGGTGTTGAACCACTTCCCGATCTCCGGATCGGCGTCGTAGTTCAGGTTGAACTTGATGATGAGGTCGCAGTAGTCGCCGGGATCCAGGTGGACCTTGTAGTTGCCCTTCTGCTGGTTCTCGATGAAGACGGGCAGCTTGCCCAGGTCGACGTGCCGCGACGCGTAGTCGTACTCCCCCGCGATCGCGCGCAGGTTCAGCACTTCAAGATTCTCCGCGAGCGTCAGCACGACCTTGTCGATGTAGGGGAGCTGATTGCCTGCCGTATCGACGAAGACGCTGTACGGGTTGCGCTCGAGCGTCCACGTCGGCGTGTTGATCGGCGTCACCGTCTTCCACGGCGACAGCACCGGGAGATCCGGGTTGACCGCCCAGTCGTTCCGGCTGAGGAACAGGCGCACCCAGCTGTCGAACTTCGCGTCCTTGACCTTCTTGTCGAGCTCGTCGGCCTTGACGTACTTCGGATGGAACTGCTTCAGGTAGTGCGCCGGCGCGAAGCCGCCCATCGCGCGATAGCCCCACATCTGGCCCGCGAGCTCGGTCGAGCCGGCCAGCACGTCCGGGAGCATGAAATACGGCTCGGGGAACTTGTAGCGCACCGTGAAGGTGTCGACCTTCTCGATCACGCCCTGCTTGCCGTTGATGGCCAGGGTTGCCGACGGCGTCGGCACGAGATCCTTGTTCCGGTAGATGTCCTCGAACCAGAACACGAAATCATCGGCGGTGAAGGGCTTGCCGTCGCTCCACTTCATGCCCCGGCGCAGGTGCACGAGCCACGTCTTGCCGCCGTCCTGCATCTCGAGACCCTTCGCGAGGTTCGGCACGACCTTGTCGCCCGTGTAGTCCCAGAACATCAGATGATCCGGGCCCGAGCAGCAGCGGAAGCCGTTCCAGAAGTCCGCCGGACCGGTGAAGCCGGCGCGCCACATCCCGCCGTACTTGCCGATCTCCTTCAGCGGCTTGATGACCAGCGGATCCTGGCCGATACGCTCGGCGACCGGTGGCAGTTTGCCCGCCTTGACGAGGGCCGTGAGCTGCGGTGACTCGCTGAAGCTCTTGGGGAACCTGGCGGGGTCGGTGACGACCTCCGGACCTTCCAGCTTGCCGATCAGGGTGCTCTTGCCGGCGCTCTGCGCCAGTGCCCCCGCGGCGATGGCGCCACAGAGGATGGCCGCGACGAGAACCACCGTGAGTCGGGATCGGACCGTGCGGATCTGCACCTTACGGCGACACTTGCTCATGACGCGTCTCCTTGTCTCACGTGGCTCGAACCAGGTGCTCGTGCCCAGCCCGGGGGCTGATTATCGTGACATGCCCATGGCAAGTCCAGAGTCGATGCCTGACAGGGGCTTCCCCGTGCGCCCCCCCTTGAGGCGCACGGGCGCCTGTCGACGTCCGCCGTGGCGGTGCTCGTGGCGCTCGGGGGCATAATCCTGCTGCTGTCCCGCGTGGCAGCATCCGTATGAAAGGCGCAGTCGCCTCAATCGGTCGCTGACAAGGGGGGCTCATGGAGTTGCTCTCGCTGGCCGAAGCCTGGCGCTGGATTCAGATCGGCTTTTGTACGGCCGTCGGAGCGAGCGTTATCATTCTCGGGATCCTCGGTGCTCTGCTGGGATCTTCATCGGGCGACGAACCGGAGGCCCCTCACTGCTCCAGATGCTGTCCTCACCCGGATGACAACGACGTCGACTCGAAATGAGAGAGACATTTCGTTCACACTCTGCCGCAGCCCCTGCTTTCGCTCATTGCTGGGGTCCTCGCGCGAAGCCGGGGAGATCCGGGGACGTCTCGCTGGGAAAATAGCACTCGCGGTTCGAGTCCCTGAGCATCATGCCTGGTCCCTGGGGCGGACGCATCATCCCGTTGACGGCCATCACGGCGGTCGTGGCCAGCGCCATGACGCTGGTCGCGCTCACGCTGCGCCAACCGAACCTCCCGAGCTATGCCCCGACGCCACCAGCGCCGCGGGACAGCGGCCATACCCTCGTCGGGTCCGTGCTCTACACCGTGGACGCGACCAGTTCGGAGCAGTGGCGCTACTTCTCTTTCCACCTCGGTTCCGTCATCGAGAACGCCGGGCCGAAGGACTGGGATCTCGCGTTCCGCCGCCACCAAGTCATCGCGAACGGCGGTGCGGAGTTCGCGGGCAGCGGAGGCATCCTCGACCTCGGCGAGGTTTCTTTTGCGGACGTGAAGACGGTCCCCGAGACGGGATATCAGGCGAACGATCGCGGCCCGGATCCGCGCAACCCCGCCATCGGGAGCTGGTACCGGTATGGATTCTTCTCTCACGTCCTGACCCCGAAGCGGCACGTGTGGGTGGTGCGCACGGCGGACGGGCGCTACGCGAAGATGGAGATCGTCAGCTACTATTGTCCCGGCTCTCGCCCCGGATGTCTCACATTCCGCTACGTCTACCAAGGTGATGGATCGAGGAACGTCGGCGGGACCTAGCCAGACTTTCCAGGCGCGCACGAGTTTCGCCAAGTAGACGCTCGACCGGACGGTAAGCCTGTCTATCCCAACCTGTAGAAGCGCATCGCGCCGCCGGCCAGGACGCCGCTCTTCGTTGCTTCGGACAGCGCCGTGCGCCGCGAGATCATCGCCGGCGCTCCGGGGAAGAACCCATCGGCGTGCGGATAGTCGGTCGCCCACAGAATCTTGTTGGGGCCGATGTAGTCCGCGAGCACGTCGAGCGCCCCTTCGACCGGCTCGAACGAGATCCAGCAGTTCCGCTGGAACAGCTCGCTGGGGCGCGTCGTGAGACCAGAGTCGTTGAAGCCCTTGTCCTCGAAGTGGCGGTCCATCCGATCGAGCCACGGCGCGATCCAGCCGCCGCCGGACTCCAGGAAACCGATGCGGATCTTCGGGAAGCGCTCGCAGGTTCCGCCCCAGATCACGGCGAGCGCCACCAGCATCATCTCCATCGTGTGCGAGATGATGTGCCGGGCTCCGCGCCCCTCGAAGCGATCGACGCCGACGGTCGGCATGCCGCCTGAGGCGCCCTCGTGGAAGCC
>QHTB01000081.1 GCA_003220615.1 Candidatus Rokuibacteriota bacterium | reverse complement strand
GAGGAACTGTTTGACCGCCTCGGCGCGTTGCCGGGCCAGCAGCTTGTTGTACTCGGCCGGGCCCTGACGGTCGGCGTAGCCCTGGACGAGGACCGCCCACGTGCTGGTCTTCTCCATGAGGGCGGCCTTGTCCTGGAGCAAGTGCACGGCCTGGGCGGTGAGACGGGTACTCTTGAAGTCGAAGTAGATGTCGGTGTGAATCGGCTCCGGCCCGGTCGGCGAAGGCGCGGTCACGGTCGGGCGGCCCTTCGGCTCGCTCCGCCCGGTCGTACGCACAGCCGGCTTGGACGAGGCCTCCGCGCCGCGAGAATGGATCCAGTACGCGGCCGTCGTCCCCGCGGCGGCGATCATCAGCGCCCCCAGCGCCACCGCCACCAGACCTGTTCCGTTCCTGCTCGTGCTTGCCTGCTGCTCTCGGTTGTCCATAGGTGTTGCCTCCTTGGACGGACGACGGAGAGCAACGGGCTAGCCACTTTCAGGCGCGAATGATTCCGCGGTCTTCGGTCTCGTCGCGATCGTCACGATGCGGGCGATCCCCGCATCCCCGCGCGGGACCCGCATTGGGGGACGGGGGCGTCAGCTACTCGAACTTCTTGCGGACCAGGGACTCCAGCGAGCGAAAGTGGCGGTCGGGCAGGTTCTTGAAGCGACGGCGACAGGCGGCAACGGCGGCCTCGGCGGACGCGAAACCCTCGACCGCGCGGAGCAGGTGCTCGTGGTACTCCGCGAGCTTGACCTCCACCGCGCGCACCAGCCGCGCCTCACCGGCCAGGGCGAGCGCCGCCTTCCCGCGATCGCCGCCAGCGTCGACGAGCGCCGCAAAGCCGAGTCCTTTGAGCCGCTGAGTCACCGTGCTGCGATCCCAGCCGAGCGCTCGCGCCGTTGCCTGCATGTCGAAGCCATGCCGGCGAAGGCAGCTCAGGACCGCGGAGTCGTCGGTGGCCGTCGCGCCAGCCGCGCTCTTCGTCGGCAGCCTGAGATCCTCCACGCCGAGCACGGGTCCGGAAGCCAGGGCCACAGCCTGCTCGAGGCAGTGACGGAGCTCGCGCACGTTGCCGGGCCACGGATAGCGCTGTAGCGCCAGGACCGCGGCATCGGACAACGTCGCTGACCTGCCGGCCTCCGCTCCGGCCTGTTCCAGGAGCTGGGTGGCGAGCGGGGCGATGTCGTGGCGTCTGTCGCGCAGCGGCGGGAGGCGCAGCACCAGGCCCTTGAGCCGGAAATAGAGGTCCTCGCGAAACCATCCCTCGGCGACGCCGCGCTCGAGATCGCGATTGCTGGCGGCGACGATCCGGACGTCCACCGACACCGGGCGCGTGGCGCCGACTTTGTAGAACGTCTTCTCCTGGAGCACGCGCAGCAGCTTGCCCTGATGATCGGCTCGCAGCTCGCCGATCTCGTCGAGGAACAACGTGCCTCGATCGGCCTGCTCGAAGTAGCCCCGGCGCTCGCCGACCGCCCCGGTGAAGCTGCCCTTGACGTGACCGAAGAGCTCGCTCTCGAAGAGCTCGGGAGGAATCGCCGCCATGTTGACGGCGACGAACGGCTGATCGCAGCGAGGACTCAACGTGTGCGCCGCCCGGGCGAACAGCTCCTTGCCCGTGCCCGGCTCGCCGCCGATGAGGATCGGCAGCGACGATGGCGCGGCGCGCTCGAGGTCACCGAACAGCGCCAGCACGTCCGGATCACGCGTGATGATGCCGAGCTCGGCGCAGCGCTCGACGAGTCGCTGGCGCTCGACATCGGACAACCGGCCCGCGGCGGGCTCGACGCGCCCGTCGCCCTCGAGCTCCCGCAGGCGGCGCCGCGTTGCCTCTTCCTGTGATTGAGCGTCGGCGACCTGAGCTCGCAAGGCCTCGACAGCACGCAGCAACTCGCGCTCGGTGCCGGTCGAGCGCGCAACGGCGGCACGCGCGGCCTCGAGATCCTCCTCGAGCGACTCGACGGTGGACTCCTGACGCACGAGCGCCTGACGGATCGCGTGGACGTCACCCTCGACGAGACGAAGTCGACGGAACGCACAGATCTGACGCCACACGACCGCGACCGCTCCGGCCACGCCGGCGGCGGCGAGAGGCACGAAGATCGGCAGCAGCACACCCGTTCGCTGCGGCACGACATGGAGCGCGGCCTGATAACCGGCGACCACGACCACGAGCGCGCCGGCCGCCTGCCACCAGCGAAGCGTCAGGAAGGCCCAGGCCACGGCGGTCGCCACGACGAGCGCCGCGAGCGCTGTCCACGTCAGCGGGACGTCGCGCCGCCAGGACGATGTCAGCGCGGCGTTGGCGACCTGGGCCTGGATCGCGCCCTCGGAGAGCAGCCCAACCGGAGTGCGCCGCTCGATGGAACCTGGATCGAGGAGCAGCAGGACGATCTTGCCGTCGACGAGGCCCTGGAGACGGTCGCGCTGTCCCTGGTCGATCGCCGTCCACACGTCGGAGAAGGTGAGCGTGGGCAGGAGCGGGGCGAACGTCATCAACGCACGGCCGTCGCGATCGACCGGTATCGCGTCGAGCGCGGCTTCGCGCGCTGCGGCCACGAGCGCCAGGCCCCACGCCGGCACCGAACGGTCGACGACACCGGCTCTCACCGGAATTCGGCGCACGACGCCATCGGGGTCTGGCGGCGCCAGCGTGTGCCCGACCGACCGCGCGTGCTGGGCGAGGGCGGGCACCGGCTCGCCAGGCACGATGGCGAAGACGACGTTGCCGGCCAGCGCGGTGGCCTGACTCAGGAGCGCGTCGCCGGTCGGGCCGCCGCGTCCGGGCGCGCCCGGCAGACCAAGCGGGACGTCGATGCCGATCGCGGCGGCGCCCGCGCGCGCCAGCGCGGTGACGACGCGGGCCAGCACGGCCCGGTCCCACGTATCGGCGCTGAAGCGGGCGTCGCTCGCTCCATCACGCGTGATGAGCACGAGCGCGGAGCTGACTCTCGCAACCTCACGCGGGCGAACCGACCATTCGAACGCCGTGACCGGAGATCGAGCCACAACGAGAGCACCGACCGCAGCCACGGCTGCGATGAGCCCGATCACGCCCGCCGCGACGAGGCGCGCGATCACGATCCTCCTAGCGGATCGGCGGGCGTAGGCCCTCGGCGGCCGCGCTCTCGAGATAGCCCAGGATCCGCGCATCGTGGGCGGGAAGCTGGCCGTCTACGCCTTGCTCGTACAGCGTCTCCAGCAGGCGCTGAGCCGGCTCGCCGAGCGCCGCGGCCTCGAGGATGAGGATCGGCACGGCGTCGGCGACGCGTCCCTGCCCGAGCAGCGCCTCGCCCACCGACCAATCGGGGGTCGGGGTGAGCTCGGGGAAGCGCTTCCAGAGATCTGCTCGGTAATCGCGGAAGGCCTGTTCGGCGGCGACGCGATCGGCAGCGCCGCGGCGACCTCGTCCGAGCGCGACGGTTCGGAGTTGGCCGAGGGCGTCGTGTGCCTGGCTCACCCCCTGGTCGGCAGCGCTGAACCACCAGCGGACGGCCAGGCTGAGGTTGCGCTCGACGCCGGCGCCGGTGGCGTACGCGGTGCCGACGAAATACTGGGCGCGGGCGTGCCCGCCCGCCGCTGCCGCGAGCAGCTCGGGGATCGCCTCGGCGTCCCGACGCTGGAGCTTCAGCACGAGGCCGATGTTGTACCGGGCGTCGAGATTCTGCGGGTCGGCAGTGGAGGCGCGGCGGTACGCGTCGATCGCGCCGTTCAGGTCACCCCGCGCATAGCGCACGACGCCGAGGCTGTAATGAGCCTGCCCGAGATCGGGGTGAGCGCGGAGCACCGCTTCGAGCTCGAAGCGCGCCGCCTCCCACTCGCGCCGGGCAATCAGCGTGGAGGCCAGAGTCAGCCGTGGAGCGACCGCGTCGGGGTTCTGGCGCAGCGCCGCGCGCAGCTCCTCGACGGCGCCGTCGAGGTCGCCCATGTTGTAGAGCGCGAGCCCCAGCGCGGCCCGGGCGTCGACCCGTTCTGGGGCCGATCGCAGCGCCGCGCGCAGCGATGCCGCCGCGCCCGCCATATCGCCGGCGGCCAGCAACGCCTGCCCCCGCTCGAAGGCGGCCTGCGTCTCGCTCGGCGCCTTCGACGGAGCGACCGACACCGTCGAGGGGGGAGGAGGCGTGGTCGGAAGGACTACGGGCCCGGACGCGGGGACCGCGGAGCAACCCGCGTAGAGCAGGACGACGAGCAGAACGACCGGTACCAAGCCGTCATCGATGATAGCAGGTCAGAACCCGAGGAATTCTCGGAGCGCGGCGAGGACGGCCTCGGGGTTGTCCTCGTGTAGCGTGTGAACGGCGCGCGGGATCTCGACGAATGTCCCTCGCGGGAGCTCCTTGGCCATGCGCTCGGCCACGTCGCGGTCGAGGACGGTGCTCTCGGCCCCGCGCAGCACCAGCGTCGGCGGCTTGATCGCGCGCACGATGCCCCACCAGTCCACGTCCGGCTGCGTCCGATGCGTCTTCACCGTGGGATGCCACTTCCACACCAGCGCGCCGTCGGCGCGCTGGCGGAGGCTCTGGGAGACGACCCAGCGGTAGTAGTGGATGCCGGGATAGGGATTGGCGTGCAGCAGGTGCCGCGCCGCCTGCTCGATGCTCTCCCACGTGTCGGGCTCCGGAGGTCCGGACGACGGTGCGCTGGCGCGCGCGCTGATCTCGGGGCCGATGTCCACGATGACCAGGCGCGCGACGTCGTCGGGCCGCTTCGCGGTGAAGTACATCGCGTTGCGGCCGCCCATCGACAGGCCGATGAGGATGGGCGAGCGCAGGTCGAGCTGATCGATCACGCCGGAAAGATCGTCGAAGGCGACGACGGCGTTGTAGACGTCGGCCGGATCGCTGTCGCCGTGGCCACGCTGGTCGAGCGCGTACACGTGGAAGTGCGGCTGGAGCGCGAGGCTCAACGTGTCCCACGCGTGGGCGTGACCGGTGAAGCCGTGCAGGAGCAGCAACGGCGGGCGCCCGCTCCCGCCCCAGTCCAGCACGCGAAGGCGCAGCCCCTTGACGGCGACGTCTCGCTCGATCGGCCGCAGCAGGTTCATCGTCTCGAGGCCTCCGCGTCGCGGTCTTTTTCCATCTGCACGAGCAGCCGGCGCAGGATCTTGCCGGACGCCGACTTCGGGATCTGATCGATGAACTCGAGGTGGCGGATGCGCTTGTGCGGCGCCACGCGCTCGGTGACGAACGCCGTGATCGCCTCGGCCGTCGTCACGCGCGAGGCGGCGTCGGGCTTGAGCACCACGAAGGCCTTGGGCACCTCGCCGGCCTCCTCGTCCGCCTTGCGGATCACGGCGGCGTCGAGAATGGCGGGATGCGTGAGGAGGACCGCTTCGAGCTCGGCCGGCGCCACCTGCAGGCCCTTGTACTTGATCAGCTCCTTCGTGCGATCGACGATGAAGAACCAGCCGTCGGGGTCCACGTAGCCGACGTCGCCGGTGTGGTACCAGCCCTCGGGATCGATCGAGGCGGCGGTGTCCTCCGGCCGGTTGAGGTACCCCTTCATGATCTGGGGCCCGCGGATCAGGACTTCGCCCTCCTCGCCCTGCGCGACCTCGCGGCCGCTGGTGACGTCGGCGAGCTTCACCTCGGTGTTCGGGATCACACAGCCGGCCGATCCCGGCTTCATCGGGGCATCCTTCGTCGGCGACAGGTGCGTCACCGGGCTCGCCTCCGTCATGCCGTAGCCCTGCACGACTGGACACCCGAGCTTCTGGCTCAGCTCGCGCGCGATCGCTTCGCCGAGCGGCGCCGCGCCCGAGAAGACCATGCGCACGGTCGAGAGATCGAACTGAGCGACCGCGGGATGCTTGACCATCCCGAGGACGATCGGCGGCATCAGCGGCAGGATCGTGACCCGGTACTTCTGGACGGCCCCGAGGAACTCCAGCATGTCGAAGCGCGGCATGCTGACGATCGTCGAGCCGTTGGCCAGGCCGAGCTTCATGATCACGACGAGGCCGTAGATGTGGAAGAAGGGCAGCACGGAGATCACGGTGTCCGGCTCGCGGAAGCACTCCCAGTTGCGCATGCCCTCGCACTGACAGAGGTTGGCAACCAGGTTGTGGTGCGTGAGCATGACGCCCTTGGGCAAGCCCGTCGTCCCGCTGGAGTACGGGAGGGCGACGACGTCCTGGCGCGGGTCGATGCGCACTGACGGCGGCGTCGGC